>JBBFMI010000169.1:0-4977 GCA_037478635.1 Candidatus Geothermincolales bacterium
TCCGTGTCCGCCTTCAACCGGATGCAGGGGTTGTCCGCCCCGTTGAAGGTGACCTTGAGCTGCAGGGGAGCCTCCCCCTTCCTCCAGTCCAGCTCGAATACCACGGATCCCCTGGTGTCCTTGACCGCGTCGTACAGTTTCGACCAGGGAAAGTCGGAGATCCCCCTCATCACCCTGAGGTAATCATCGGAGGATATCTCCAGGGACACCATGGGGTTTTCCACTTTTCCCTTGACGGAAGTCAGGCTCTTGGCCTCCTCTATGCTTATGCCGAAGCTCCCTCCCGCCTCCCCGGTGATGTTCACCTGCATGGCGAAGGTCTTTCCCTCCATACCAGGCACCGGGAACGCCTTCACCACCGAGTTGAACATGGCTGGAGCCACTTCCAGGAAGAACTTGTCGTAGATCTCGGCTACATCAGACATGTCGATACCCCCTTTCTCTACCTCGCAGCAGACGTCTTCTTTAAAGCCAGGGGAGGCCTCCCCAAGATTTCAAGCAACAAGAGGTAGCACCAAATATCCAATAACAGGCTTATTATCCCTCGAATGAAAGAAATTGTCAATATATTGGTACTACCAATTTACTCCGGCAGGAGCTCCCTTAGCCTCTCCCCGCTGAACTGGAGATACAGGCGTAGCAACGCCATGCCTATCTCGTGCCCCAGGTCCCTGAAGATGTTCCTCACCAGGAGGACCGCCATCCTGTCGTCGTTGCCCTCGAAGGCCTCGAGGAGCCTCCGGAGGTAGGGAAGGAGGGAGGGGAAAACCTCATCCATGACGGTGAAAAAGGCCGTGGAGAGCAGGGGGATGTTAAGCATGGTGTTGTACATGAGGAGGTAAAACACGTTGCGGGCCGAGGAGACCACGGTCCTGGCGAAATCCCTCAGGGCCCCTTCCCGCTCCCCACCCTCAGTGGAGGCGGCTCGCTCCAGCAGGGCGGATAACCGCTCGAGGGTCTCCGCGTCCATCCGCATAGCCGCGAGCCTTACCGTATCCACCACGTTGTTCTGGAAGAACTCCAGGATATCCCTGAGGACCTCGAGGTTGAGCCTGCCATCCTCCCTGATGAGCAGGTAGGGCACCAGGGACACGCCACCGCTGATGCGCAGGTCCTGCACGTAGGTGCCGGAGCCCCTCCTTATCCTCACCAGCCCCATGGCCTCCAGGCTCCTCAGGGCCTCCCTGACCACGTTCCGGTTTACCCCGAAGGACTTGGATATCTCCCTCTCGTTGGGCATCCGGCTTCCAGGCGGATATTTACCCTCCAGGATGCCCCTGATGAGCCTCGCGGCCACGCTCCGCGCCAGGGTGTCTTCACCGGGACCTGACACGGACCTGTTCTGCCCGGCCCTTTCGCCTTCCCTTTCCAAGTATCCCTCCTTGAAGCTGCCTTTCTGTCCCCGGGCCCTTCCCCGGGTCAGCCATCCCGATCCCGTGCCCGGCGGAGACACCCGGGGTCGGGTCGTCCCGTACCGCCTCCCCAGAGGGCATTCCACGAAGATTCTATCCCATATCGGTCCGACCGGATTACTCCCGGTCCCCCAACCCCCGGGGGTGGGAAAGGGGCCGGGGATCGCCCGGCACGAGCCCAGCCGGCATCGCTGCCACCTTCCATCGCCAAGCCCCCTTCCGATGCCCCTTTCGCGAGACGCCCCGCCGGGCAAACACGCATTGACCGAAGACCGTGGCCAAACCCGTCCTTTTACGGGAACGGCTCTCCGTTGAAGAACCCGAACGGCAGGAACATAATATACGGGAACGGGACGCCATCGTCTTGGGGAGAGGAGGTTGCCATGGATTTCTCGCTGACCCCGGAGCAGAGAGCCCTACAGGAAACGGTCCACGAGTTCGCCGAGAACGAGATGCGGCCCATCTCCCGCGAGCTGGACGAGAAAGGCGAGTTCAGCTGGGAGATCGTGAGGAAGGCGGCCCGCCTGGGCCTAACCTGTTCCGGGGTGCCGGAGGAATACGGGGGGCCGGGCCTCGGAACCCTGGACAACGTGATCATCATCGAGGAGCTGGGCTGGGGATGCGTGGGGATAGCCTCGGCCATAGCCCTTAACAACATCGCCATCCTGCCGGTGCTCCTGGGAGGCAACGACGAGCAGAAGAAAGAATACCTGACCCGACTGACGGACCCGGAAAACCCGAGGTTGTGCGCCTTCGCCCTCACCGAGCCGGAAGCCGGCTCGGACGCCGCTTCCCTGAAGACCAGGGCGACGAGGGAAGGAGACCATTACGTCATCAACGGCAACAAGTGCTTCATAACCAACGGCGGTGTGGCCGACTTCTACACCGTCTTCGCCACCGTGGACCCCGCCCGCAAGCACGCCGGCATCACCGCCTTCCTGGTGGACGCCGACACCCCGGGGTTTTCCGTGGGAAAGATCGAGCACAAGATGGGCATGAGGGCCTCCCAGACGGCAGAGCTCATATTCACCGATATGAGGGTCCCCGCGAAAAACGTGCTCCGGGAGGAAGGGCAGGGCTTCTACGTGGCCATGGAGACCCTGGACATATCCCGGCCGGGCGTGGGCGCCTTGGGCGTGGGGCTGGCCCGGGCAGCCTTCGAGGAAGCCCTGTCCTACGCCAAGCAGCGCGTGCAGTTCGGAAAGCCCATCATAAGGCAACAGGCGGTGGCCTTCATGCTGGCCGACATGGCCACGAAGATCGAGTACGCGCGCCTGCTCTGCTACAAGGCGGCCTGGATGATCGACCAGGGCATGAACGCCATCAAGGAGTCCTCCATGGCCAAATACGTGGGCACCGACGTGGCCATGGAGGTGTGCACCGACGCGGTCCAGATCCACGGGGGCTACGGCTACATGAAGGACTACCTGGTGGAGAAGTTCTTCCGGGACGCGAAGATCCTGCAGATAGTGGAGGGGACAAACCAGATACAGAGGCTGGTCCTGTCCACCCAGCTCATGGTGGAATGAGCCGACCGGACGGGTATCGCCGAGCGGATCAGCGGCTGACCTCTACGAGCACCTCCCGGTCCTCCCCGGGTCCCAGGGGGAACCTCGCCTCCACCCGCTCCACGCCTGGATCGGAGGTGGGCCAGCGCGAGATTTCAGCCGCCTCGTCGCCCACCATCACCTCCACCCCGGAACCGGCGGGGACGAAAAACTCCACGAAAAGGGCGGGGAAACCCCGGCCGAGGCGGTTTACCGCCCTGCCACGAATCTCTGCCCCCGCCTCCCACCTGTCGCCTGCGATGTCCGGTTCCAGCTCCAAGGCTACCCTTCGCTCGCCTCCATCCACGGGCCCTACCCCGGGTCCCTGGGCGTGGAAGGGATAAGAACGGTGGGGCGGGGAATAGACGAAGTCACCGATGTCGCTGCCCGCCACGCGCACCCACCTGTATCCCGGATAATCGTCCGGGGACCCGTCCACCGGTTCCGTGCAGGTGGTGTTGACGTAAAGGGTCGAGCCCCTGCCGCTTTTCCAGGGTATGGAGCCCAGGTGGTCCTCGTGGGTGTGGCCGCTGAACACCGCCCGGACCTCGAAAAGGGAGCAGAGCTCCAGGAAAGAGCGGCGCCCTTCCCCACCGCCCCCAATTCGGTAACCCCCGTAATCTTCGCTGGACCAGCATCCCTCCTGGAAGGGGTCGTGATGGCAGAAAGCCAGCTTCAGGCGACCCTGCGGAGTCTCGCGCAGCCGGTCCCGGAACCAGGCCAGCTGCCCTCCCAATCCCTCGATGGACGGCACCAAGAGGTCGTCGTACCTGTCCCCGCCGCTCCGGAACTGTCCCTTCCAACGCCTGGGCTCGAGGATGGGCACCATGCCGTAATAGGGACCCTTGCTCAGGGAGCGGTCCTGCGGGTCCCAGTCAAAGGAATTGAGCATGAACAGCCGGCTCTCCCCCACGTCCAGGAAGTAGTAAAGGGGCCCGTAGGTCTTGGTCCACCAATCGAACCCGTCCCTCTGGCCGTCGTTGTACCCGTCGTGGTTGCCCGGCAAAAGGAAGCAGGGCACGTCCAGGTTCGCCAACTCCCGGTAAGCCCACATGTACTCGTAATCGTACTGGGATACGCCCCTTCGCCGGGCGTCGGGAGGCCAGTCGTCGGGAAGGTACATCTGCCCGTGGATAAGGTCGCCGGTGATCACCACGAAATCCGGCCTCAACAGGTTCACCTGCCGGATGGCCTCCCGGAGGTATCGGGCCTCGCCCAACTCCCTTCCCTCCATGTTCCCCTGGGGAACCCGGAGGTCGTACACATGGAGGTCGGTCAGGTGGACGAAGGTGTATTCCGACTTATCGCCCGCCGTGACCGAGAGGGAATGGAGCTGGCGGTCTGACACCCTCCCGCCCCCCGATACCGCCTCCACCTGGAGGTCGTAAAGGTCCGGCGGCACATTCCCGGGGACCTCCAGCTTCACCAGGAAAACCTCCTCCTCTTCCCGGCCCGCCCCCGGAGGCCAGTGGAGGCTCTCCCCTTTTCCCACGTCCACTACCGCGAGGTCCGTGCGAAAGGGGTGGGGAGATCCGCTGGAGGCTATGGATACCCTGAGGTCCTTTATCTCGTCCGGCTGCCCCTCGGCCCGACCCGGGGTGAGATCGAGCTCCAGGGTGAAGACCTCCCCGGCGGGGACTATCTGGGGAAAACCAAAGGTGGGGTAGACGATCTCACGGATCTTGGGGAAGTAATCCTCGGCAAGGGGGTCGAGGACTGGGACCTCGGAACTCCTGCATCCCGGAAACGAAAGGAGCAGGGCGATCAACGCCACTACGAGAAGCGCAATTCCCGCTGATGGTGCGGCCAGCCTACCCCCGCGCCCCCCTTTATGCCCACCACTGAGCTTCCCGCGAGATCCAGCCATCTCTACCCTCCATCTGTCCTGGCATCTCCTTTGACCCTGCCTTCCCCGCCCCGGCCGCTCGCACCCGTGCCATCTCTCAAGGCCTGGCGCGGAACGGCGTCGTCCACGGTTCGCAGGACGGGAGCGACGCCGAAAAAACCTCCCTTGTCAC
>JBBFMI010000170.1:0-4941 GCA_037478635.1 Candidatus Geothermincolales bacterium
CAACGCCGGATTTCTTGCCGTCGACATTCTGGCCCGCAAACACGATGTCCTATACCGGGTAAAAAAGGAATACGAACTGGCAGAGACCGATTTTTACACCGAAAGGGTATACCTGGCCAAACCCCTTACCTTCATGAACCTGAGCGGCAGGGCAGTGAGAAAATTGAGGAGAAAACTGGGGTTGGAGCCTTCCCACATCCTGGTCATCCACGACGACATCGACCTCCGCCCGGGCACGATCCGCATAAAGAGGGGCGGCTCATCCGGTGGTCATCTGGGCGTGGAATCGATAATAAAGGAGCTGGGCACCGACGATTTCGCCCGGATAAGGATCGGCGTCGGAAGACCTCCCGAGGGGGTGGACCCCGCCGATTTCGTCCTGGCCGAGATGGAGGACGACGAGTGGGAGGAGTTCTTCTCCTGGTGCGAGGAGGCAGCGGCGGCAGCGGAGGCGGTGGTGATGGACGGCCTGGACACGGCCATGAACCTCTTCAACTCGAGGAAATAGGCGGGTCGCCGTCCACGGGACCTCCCGTGGCCGAGGAGACGGCCTGGGCGCTGGTGAAGTAATAAACGTGAAAGAAAATAGATTTTCCTTTTCGCGGATAGCCCTGTTGTCCATTGCCGCCCTCATGCTGCTCATGTGCTCGTGCGTGGGCGGTGGTAACTCCACCCTCAAGCTGATACAGCAGGCCCACGACGCCCTCTCCGAGGCAACTCCCCTGAGAGAAGACCTGGAGGGATTGCTGAAGAAACTCGAGGGGTTGGGAACCCGGTTCAAGGAAGCGGAAGACACCCTGAAAGAGGGAAAATCCCTGGTAAACCTGGCCAAGGAGGACGTGCTCGCCTTGAGAGAAACCTACCTCCGCGCGGATGAGGCGCTTGCTCGGGCGGAGGAGGAAGGGCGGGGAGATTACGCCAGGTACGCCCAACTCCTCCGGGAGGCGCTGGGTCTGCGCCTGGAAGTCTTGGACCTTCAAGAGGAATATCTGCGGATCGTCTCCGACTTCCTCGACGTCCTTCCCTACGCCGAGGAACGAAGCCAACTACAATATTACCTGGAATCCATGGAGAGGGTCTCTCGAGAGATGGCGGAGAAGTCCGAACGCTCTGCCTTAGCGGCCGAGAAGGCCGATTCCTTCCGAAGAGAACATGGTCTTTGAGGGCCGGTTTCCAGGTCCATCGTCAAGCAGGAAAGAGGGCACGGCATCGAATGGGGCAAGCCGGGTGGATATAAGAGAGAAACCCGTGGTAAGGACGGCAAGGAAATCCGAGGTGTTGCTTGGGCGGGCTTTCCCGGCAGGGATGGGGATGCTGGAGGTAATCCGACGGAGGGGATGAGTTGGAGCGGAGGGATCCAAGCGAATCAGGCGCGATCGCGTCAATGGTCCTATGGAGGGTAATCGCTTTCATTCTCCCCTGCCTGGTGGGGTTGGCGGCGATGTCCTGCTCCAGCAGGGGCGACCAAAGAGACGAATTGTTGAATCGGTATCTGTCCATGAGATCCGTGCTCTTCGACGCCCTCGACCTTACCTGGGAGCTGGAAGAGGCCCTGAAGGGCGGTTTCCCGGGCGCACGGGATGAGATCGAAGCCCTGGTCCAGGAAGGCCGGAAGGTCATCTCCTCTCTTCGTTCCTCCCTCAGGGAATACCGGGCGCAACTGGAAGGGGGATCCCTCCAGGCCATCCTGGCCGAAAACCTACGCCATCAAGCCGAACTGATCGAAAGATGCGCTGGTGAACTTGAAGTATACCTGGGCATATCGTCCAATCTCGCCCGGGACTTCCCCTTCCAGAAGAACCCGGCCCAGTTGAGCTTCGCCCTGGAACAGCTAAACCAGTCCTGGTCGGGTCTGCGGGATAACCTGCGAGCTCTGCGGGACGGAGAGAGTGAGCTCCTGGAGATCTACGAAGGAAGGTGAACTCCCTCCTGGTTCTCCATCGAGCTTTTTCCGTCAAGCCCGGCGTCCGAAAACCCCTTCCGATGAAAAGAGTTGAGTTTCCTCGCCGGAGGGTTTCAAGGAGATCAGCGTAAAACCCCGCCCATCGACCCGGTGCCCGGAGAAGCGGTTATCCCGCCCGGCGCCTTCCGAGGAAAACGGCTCCCTCAGGGCTGATTGTCCCCCCCGAAAAGCTCGCTCACCGACTCGTCCTTGAAGACGCTGGCTATGGTGTTGGCGAAGATAGAGGCTATGGAGATCACCTCCACCTTCTCGCTTCGCCTCTCCTCGGGGATGGGAAGAGTATTGGTGACGATTACTTTCTTCAAGGGGCTGTTGTCTATCCTTTCCCGGGCCGGTCCGGAGAAGATACCGTGGGTGGCCACGGCGTAGACCTCCGAGGCTCCTGCTTCCAAGAGGGCCTCGGCGGAGCTAACGATGGTGCCCGCCGTGTCTATCATGTCGTCCACCAGCACCGCCGCCTTGTCCTTGACGTCCCCGATGACGTGTAGGACCTCCGCCACGTTATGTCCCGGCCTCCTCTTGTGGAGTATCGCCATGGGGACCCCCAGGTGGTCGGAGTACTTCTTGGCCATCTTCACCCTGCCCGCATCGGGCGAGACGATGACAAGGTCGTGCAGGCTCTGGCGGGAGATGTGGGAGGCAAGGAGCGGCACCGCCGTCAGGTGATCCACCGGGCCGCTGAAGAAACCCTGGATCTGGCCGGCATGGAGATCCATGGTGAGGATGCGGTCAGCTCCGGCCACCTTCAGCATGTCGGCTATGAGCCGGGCGCTGATGGGCTCACGGGCAAGAGTCTTCTTGTCCTGCCGGGAATAGCCGTAGTAGGGGATCACCGCCGAGATCCTCTTGGCCGATGCCCGGTGCAGGGCATCGATCATCAAGAGGAGCTCCATTATGTGCACGTTTACCGGGTCGGCACAGGTCTGGATGACGAATGCGTCCGCGCCGCGCACGCTCTCCAGGTATCTCACGTAGAGCTCACCGTTGCTGAAGGTCTTGAGCTCCACCTTGCCCAGGGAGATGCCCAGGTGACCGGCGATCTGCCTCCCCAGCTCCGGGTAAGACCTACCGCTGAATATCATCAGCTTCTTCCTGGTTATCTCCTTCAGTCCCATCTCCCACCTCGCTCCTCTTTTTCCTCCATTCGGGTATGTTCCTCTGCTGGCTTCTCTCTATGCCCAACGCCCCCGGGGGCACGTCCTTGCTGATGGCGGAACCGGCACCGGTCACCGCCCCCCTGCCCACCCGCACCGGGGCGATGAACATGGTGTCACTTCCGATGAAGGCCTCGTCCTCAATCACGGTGGGGTGCTTGCTCACGCCATCGTAGTTGCAGGTGATACTTCCCGCCCCCACGTTGACGTTGTTTCCGATCTGGGCATCCCCCATGTAACTGAGGTGGGGGATCTTGCTCCCCCTCCCCACCACCGTTTTCTTCGTCTCCACGAAGGTGCCGATCTTCGAGCCCTCCATCAACCGCGTGCCCGGCCTCAGGCTGGCAAAGGGCCCTATGGTGACCCCGTCTTCCACCACACATTCCCGGAGCACCGCCTGTTCCACCTTCACCCCCCTGCCGAGCACGGAATCCACTATCCTGACGCCAGGACCCAACAGACAATCCTCTCCTATCTCGGTCCTTCCCTCCAGGATCACGAAAGGCCTTATCACGGTGTCCCTTCCCACTCTCACCTCTGGGCCCACGTAGGCGGTGGCGGGGTCCTCCACGGTCACCCCTTCCTCCATCAAGCGAAGTAGGATCCTCTCTCGCATGATCCTCTCCGCCCGAGAAAGGTGGTACCGGTCGTTGATCCCCAACACCTCTCGGGGGTCTTCCGCCTCCACCGCGCAGATTACGCCCCCCTCCTCCGCCATTAACCTGATGGCGTCGGTAAGGTAATACTCTCCCTTCACGTTGTCCGGCTTGATCCGGGGAAGCGTTTCCCGCAACCTATTCCAACGGAAAAGATAAGTCGAGGTGTTGACCTCCCGGATCCTCTTCTCTTCCGGTGATGCGTCCCCGTCCTCCACCACTCCCACCACCATGCCCCGGTGGTCCCTGATTATCCTCCCGTAACCGGTGGGGTCCACCAAGCGGGCGGTGAGCATCGTCACCCAGGCCCCTTCAGCTCGATGCTTCTCGAAAAGCGAAGCAAGGGTGTCCGGCGTGATGAGGGGAGAGTCCCCCGTGACCACCAGCAACAGGTCTTCCTCGAGCAGGGGCGCTGCGCACATCACCGCGTGAGCGGTCCCCTTCCGCTCATCCTGGCGCACGAAGAGGGCGCGTGCCCCCACCGCTTTCTCCACCTGGTCCGCGTCTTTCCCCGTAACGACCAAGATCCGGTCTACCAGGCCCCTGGCCACCAGTCCCTCAATGGCCTCCACCACCCAGCAGATCATGGGTTTCCCGCACACCGGGTGGAGGACCTTGGCCACCTTGGATCTCATGCGGGTGCCCTCTCCCGCGGCAAGGATCAACGCAGAACAGCTCACCGCTATCTCCTTTCCTTCGCGCCGTCCCTATTCTATCCAAAAGCCGACGGTGGAAGGAAACGGGTTCGAGGTGAGGCGAGAGGTCAGGAAATCACCGGGTTCAAGCCGCACGCGGTCCCGATCCCAAAACGACCGTGGCCACCCGGTATCCAGCTACCTTCGAAGACTCGCAGTTTCAACGGGTGGCCGTCCCCACGGCTTTCCGGAGAACGATCCAGCTCTCGCTTTCCAAACCCAAAAGCAAAAAAATTAAGGGGTTTCCCCCTCCTTTTTGGTTGGGGCGGTAGGATTCGAACCTACGATCGCGGCTCCAAAGGCCGCTGCCTTACCGCTTGGCCACGCCCCATCTGCGGCTCAAAATCCATGACATCAAGGGCAAGCTTATGCTTTTCGGCCAAAAGATACGCTCGCACAATTGATTATACTTCAGCCTTGAGCTGATGGAATGGGCTTAAATCGGATTTCGGTCTTGGATTTCTCGCCACCGG
>JBBFMI010000171.1:0-4920 GCA_037478635.1 Candidatus Geothermincolales bacterium
GGCGCATCGAAATAACGGTGTCCGGTGCAGAGATCGTCGTCCACCACGTCGGCGCCCAGCTCGCTCAGGAGTCGGTACAGGTCGGGGGTGGTGCACACGCTCCCGGTGACGAAGAGCCGCACGCTGCCGGGCGCGGCTGCGGTCTCCCCGGCCCTCAATCCGTCCAGGAACCTCTGTAGCAGCGAGTTGTGTTCCTCCTTCCTCATCCAGAAACCCGCCATCAGCACCGCGGCGGCGGAAAGGGCGTCCACCGCGCCAGGGTTCTCGGCCCGCCATCGGTATATCTCCTCGGCCAAGAACCGGTTCTGGTTGTACACCCGGATGCTCTCCCAGATCGCCTCGTCCCTCACGGGAGAGCCCAGGTATTCCTCCACCTGGCCCTTGAACCTCTCCACCTCCCTGACCATGAAGGGCAGCGATATCTCCTCGCCCATCCTCACCGGCAATACCAGGTCGCCATGGAAGGGGAGCTTCACGTTTCTCCTCCATATATCCGACAGGCGCATCATGGTGTCGCAGGTCTGGACGAACACCGCGCCCTCCAGGAAAGAAAGCTCCCCCGCCAGGGCCATGTCCAGATCCGTCCTCGCCACCGAACAGCAGTATGCCTGCAGGTGGGCATCCGCGTGACTTATGGTGCGCATCGACCCCATCAGCCTGACCGGGGTAAGCCCCGCCGCGTGCAGGACCTCTTCCGGCACGTAGCTGCAGAAGTAAGCCACCGGCCTTCCGCCTTCATCGGCTATCCGGGCGATTCTGGGCAAGGGGTTCTCCCACCACTGGACGCATTCCCTGACCAGGTCCTCTTCCAAAGCCAACTCCTTTCCTCGAGCCCCTCCAGGTTCGGGTATATTTTATCAGCCACGGGCCTGTTCTGCCCGAGACCGATGGGCAGGCGAAATTTACTCCTCCGCAAGGATTGCCTTAAAATGGTGGCGCAAAGGAGGGAGCCATGGACATCCTCAAGCAGCGCAATCTCAGCGTTAAGTTCCAGATACTGGTGGAGATAGCGGGTAACCAACCCAACATCCAACAGAAAGACATCGCGAGGAAGCTGGAGCTCACCAATCAGGCTATTTCCGAATATTTCCAAGAACTAAAGAAGGAAGGGCTCGTTAAGGAGTTCGGCCGGTCGAAGTACAGGGTGACGCCGGAGGGAGTGGACTGGATACTGCGGGCCTACCGGCATCTTGCCCTCTACCTGGAGAAAGTGGGGAAAACGGTCACCTCCATAACCACTTGCGCCGCCATCGCCGGGTCGAACATCCAGGAAGGCCAGGAGATCAACCTGGTCATGAGAAACGGCCTGCTCTACGCGGTGCCCGGTGGCGGAAAAGGGGCCCGCGGGATAGCGGTCTCTTCGGCTTCCAGGGGCGAGGACGTGGGAATCACGGAAATAGAGGGAATCATCCCGCTGGAAAAGGGCGTCGTCCGCCTGTTACTGGTCCCCTCCATCGAGGAAGGCGGATCCCGGAAAGTGGACAGCGAGTTCCTGGAAAAGGAGATCGGCGAATCTAAAACGCTCCTGGGCTGCATAGGCATCGAGGCCCTGGTCTGCCTGCGTAAAGCGGGCCGAAAGCCCGATTACCTGTACGGGGTACTGGAATCGGCGGTGGAGGCGGCAAACTCGGGGCTGGATTTCACCGTCCTCCTCACGCGGTACTACCTTCCCTCGGCCGTAGCCCGGCTCGAGGAAGAGGGCATCGACTTCCACGTCGTCGACCTCACCGAGAGGGACTGATCCCGGCTCCTTCGAGTTCCCCATCTTCGGGAGACCAGCGACCATTCCGGAATTGCCAACCCCCTTTGTTGCAATATTTCCTTTGACACCTCGGGAAATAAAAATATAATGATTAAAGTAAAATAAATTTGATATAGGAGGTTTTAATGGATATCGGGATAGTGCTGCTCAACCACGGCAGCCAATACCAGAACGAGGTGGACCGATACCTCTCCGACCTGGCAGAGAGGTCCTCGTTCCTGCTCCCGGAGACCTCCAGGATCGTAGTCGCGCACCTCCAGTTCGGAAAGCCAGACCTGCTGGACGCGGTGGAAGAGCTGGCGGCGTCGGGGGTCCGGGAAATACTGGTGTTCCCCTTCTTCCTCCTTCCCGGCAAGCATCCCCGCCACGACGTGCCGCTCCTGGTCCAGGAGGTGTCCCGCAGGCATCCCGGATTGTCAGTAACTCTCGCCCCCAGCCTGGGTGAACAGCCCTGGCTGTTCGAGGTAGTCGCGCGCTGGATATACGGGGCCCTGCCCGTCAAGGCCCTTCAGAGGGATCCCGACTGCGCACATCCCAAAGGGGAAAAGATCCAGGAAAAGAGCCTAGCCTTCGCGAGAACCTTGCTCTGCGACTCCGTCACCGCCACCGACGATGCCCCGGGTTTCCGGGAAATCGCCGCCAGGGTCATCCACGCCACGGGAGACCCGTCCATGGCGGCCTGCCTTCGCTGCAGCCCCCGCGCTGTCGAGGCAGGGCTTGCGGCCCTGGCGGGCAAAAAACCGGTGGTGGTGGACGTGAATATGGTCAAGGCGGGCGTGAACGGGGAGTACTTGCAAAGATCCGGCTGCCCTCTTTTCTGCGCCGTGGAGGAAGCGGGCCAGCCCCCCGATGGCCACACGCGGGCATCGTGGGGCATGAGGAGGCTCGCCGGCGTCTTGGACGGAGCGCTGGTGGCAGTGGGAAACGCTCCCACCGCCCTTCTTTCCCTCGTCGAGTTGGTCCAGGAGGGCGTTGCCACGCCTTCCCTGGTGATCGGCATGCCGGTGGGCTTCGTGAAGGCGATGGAGGCAAAGCGCCGCCTGGTGGAGCTGGGAATTCCATACATCGTGTCGGAGGGGACCAGGGGCGGAAGCCCCGCCGCCGCAGCCACCCTGAACTGCCTACTGGCCATGGCAAAAAGCAAGTCCGACGAGACGCGGACTTCGTACAACTGCTCAGCGCCGTCATCGTCTCCGGAAAACCGAGAATCGCTGGAGGGAGAGTGGTCAAGATGAAAGAGGGATCGCGGGCGAAAACCTTATCCTTGCTCCTTTTTCTCTCCGGTTTCCTCGTCATGTGGCAAGTGTCCGGTGGCGCCTTGGCCATGCACATATCCGAGGGGATCCTCCCGGTCAAGTGGTCAGTCCTCTGGTTCATCGCGGCCCTGCCCTTTCTTATCCCCGGTTTTCTGTCAATCTACCGCGAGATCGCCATTGACAGGGCGATGGTCGCCAAGCTCGCCCTGGCCGGAGCCCTGGTCTTCGTGATCTCCCTTCTGCCCATCCCGGTTCCGATCAGTGGAACCTGCTCCCATCCATGTGGCACTCCCTTGGCTGCCATGCTCATCGGACCCACGATGACCTCGGTCATGGCATCCGTGGCCCTCTTGCTCCAGGCGCTGTTCCTCGCCCACGGGGGGCTTACCACCCTGGGCGCCAACGTGTTCTCCATGGGGGTGGTGGGCGCCCTGTCCGGGCTTTTCGTCTATAGACTCTCCCGCCGCCTCGGGGCGGGGCAATTCCTTTCGGCTTTCCTCGCCGGGTTCCTCGGCGACCTCTTCGTTTACTTCGCTACCGCTTTCCAGCTTGCCTCCGGCGTCCCCTCGGGAAGGGGATTCCTCTTCGACCTGGGAAGGATATGCCTGGCATTCCTTCCCACCCAGTTGCCCCTGGCGATCCTGGAAGGGCTTTTCACCGGCGGCATCCTGCTTGCACTGGCGAGGAGTCGACCGGAGATACTCGTGCCCACAAAGGGTGGAGAAAAGCTCAGGCTTTTGGCCACGCCAGGCAAAAGGCAGTGATCCCACGGGCCGTCTACTGTGTCGAAAAGGGGTGAAGAGATGAAGATCGAACAAAAATCCTCCATATCGGCGCTGGTGGTCGTGGTAGTCATCATCCTGGGCCTGTCCGTGGCTTTTGCGCTTCGTGACAGGGCAGGGGCCTTGACCGAAGGCACCGAGGAAGGCGCCGAGGAAGTTCGGTGGTCCGGGATGGACGAGGCGGTCGTGGAAAAATATGCCACCAGTTCCGGGAGGGAACCTTCCGGACCCGTCCTGCCGGTGGAAGAGGGAGACCTGCTGTTGTTCCTTTTCTGTCTCGCGGGGACGATCGGCGGCTTCATATCCGGTTATTTTTGGAGAAAGCTCACATCCGAATCCCGACCAACCTCCACGAGGGGAAGGTTGGAGGAATCCTGACGCACCCACGAAAGGGCGTCGGACATGAGAGGGCTCTATTACCCTACGCTCGAAACAGGCCAGCGTATCGTTGGCAGGTTGAGACCGGAGACCGCATCGGTCTTCGTCGTGTGTTCTCTTGCCTTGGTCCTCGCGAGGCCGTCTCCCGGCCTGTTCCTCGCAGTCGGCTTTTTCTGCGTCACCTTCCTCCTCTCGTCGGAAACCCGCCTCCGGACCCTGGTCCGCAGGTTGGCCGCGCCCACTTCCATAGCAATGGCTGTATTACTGGTGCAATCCCTCTCCAGGGGAGGGGAGGCGCTCTGGCGCTTCCGATGGGCGGGCATCACCATTTCCGTCTACCGTAACGGGTTGCTCGCGGGGAGCATGATCGCGGGAAGGGTCCTGACCGCATCCCTGCTGATCGTCTTCCTCAGCCTGACCGTCCCGGTCCAGGACTTCCTGATCCTCTTGCGAAGGATGGGCGTTCCCGGTTTCCTAATAGCCCTTTGCCTCATGGTGTACCGGTTCTCTTTCCTCATCCTGGAGGAAGCCTCCAGGATCAAGCAAGCCCAACAGGCTCGCCTGGGATACGCGAATTTTGCCAAGGGTATGCGAAGCGTCGCCCTGCTCGGATCTTCGCTCGTCCTTCGAGTTCACGAAAGGGCGGACAGGGTCTACGAGGCTGCCAGGACACGGGGGGCGGGCGCCTCCTTTCCTCCTCCTCCATGGCGAGGATTCGGTAAGGAAGGGTTCAGGGAGGCTC
>JBBFMI010000172.1:0-4879 GCA_037478635.1 Candidatus Geothermincolales bacterium
CACCGGTCCGCCCTCCGCTCCCGACAGACCGCGCCAAGTGGGCGAGCGGTGAATGCCGGGAAGCTCCGGCACACCGAACCGGCGAGAAGATGCGCCCGGGAAATCCCTCTGGGTATGGTCTCTGGGCATGGTGTTAGGCATGGGACGACGGCCGATCCGGGTCCGGGATGGAAGCCTGGACGAAAGAGCGACGGGTGAAAAGCCAGGGTTTCCAGAGCCGGGCTTTACCGGCCCCGCTGAACCCCGCTGAACATGTCTCGCCCCTGCCTACCGCGCTGGTCTACCGCGCGACGCCGGCTTTATCCCCCGTACGGCCGTCGCGGGCGAGACGGGGCGGATTAACGTGGTCGCAGAGACCAATAATGCCGGGCTCGCAGCGGGTATGGACATTACAGGCAGCGGCCCTTTGAGGCCACGGGTCGAGGCATGGATCCCGAGTGGCGCTAAGCCACTTTCTCAACGGTTCTATCGATTTGCCCTCCCAACCCCCGGGGGCGGGAAACGGGTCCCTCAATCGGGCGGAGGCGCCGCCCTGAGGTCTTTCAGGTAGGCGGCGTGGAACCTGCCCGCCCTCAATTCCTCCAGCAGCTGTTCCTCGTCCTCGATCCAGTTCTCGAAGACGGTCACGCACTTGCCCAACTGCCACGCGGAATGGGCGTCGCTTCCCCCGAGTCCCGGAAGGCCCAATTCGCTGGCCAACTGCATCGCCCACCGGTTGCTCTTCTCGGTGTTGGCTCCGTTGAGGGTCTCGATGGCGACCACCTTTCCCACCAGCTCGGGCGGGAAAAAGTGCTGGTGAGGATGCTTCTGGTCCCATCCCCGGGTGGGATGGGCGGGAACTATGAGGGCGCCGTCCTCCTCCGCCATCTCCAAGAGCTCGCGGAAGGTGGTGAGGTGGTACCTGGTGTCCCTTTTCAGGCCGTACACCAACATGTCGCCATACTCGGTGTATATCTCCACTCCCCGGAATATGGGAAACCCGCTGCCCCTGGCCAACTCCACCATCCGGTCGGCCCCCCGGTGTGAATGGTGCTCGGTGACGCACACCGCGTGGAGTCCCAACTCCCTGGCCCGGGAAAGCAGCTCCTCCGGGCCCAGCTGGGAACATATGGAGCCGAGGTTGGTGTGCACGTGCATGTCCACGATCATCATCCCCGCCCCACCTCGCCGCGACCTTCACCGCGCGCAGCCGGCCCCCAGGTCTCCGCCTGGCTCAGTCCCGGCAACTGGTGGGCGTAAAAGGGCCTGCACCTTCCCGCCCGGATCTCCTCTATCAGCTCCTCTTCCGTGTCGAATTCCCTCTCGAAAAGGGTGAGGCACCTGCCCAACTGCATGAGGAGATGGGCATCGCTTCCCCCCACCTGGGGCAGCCCATATTTCTCCGCCACCTCCTGGGCCCGGGCGTTAGCCTCGGGGGTGTTGCCCCCGTTGAGCGTCTCCAGGGCATCCACGTTGGCCAGCAGGTAATCCGCCTTCTCCTCCCCCAGTCGCTCGAAGAACCCCCGGTCGGACCTGCAGGGATGGGCGGGGATGACGATGCCCCCAACCCTCCTCACCTCCCTCAGGAGCTCGGCGAACTCCATCTTCCAGGGAAAGCGCGGCCGGTAAAGCCCGAACACCAGCATGTCCCCGAACTCGGTATAGACCTCCACTCCCCGGAACACCCGGAAACCCCTTTTCATACCCAGTTCCCTCGCCACCTCCGCGCCCTCCATCTCCTCGTGCTCGGTGACGCACACCGCGTGAAGTCCCATCCGGGCGGCATAATCCACCAGGTTGAGGGGGTCTATCTGGGAACAGGGGGAGGAGACCATGGTATGAACGTGCAAGTCCACGAGCATTTCCTTGCCTCCCACTTCTTCCGCGGCGGGTAACGGCCGCCAGCAGGATATTCTTTCACACGGGGACCCCATCATCAAGGAATCCCGACAAGGGTAAAGGAAACGTCACGGGAGTAGGGAAAAATTAAAGGTGTGAGCCGGTGAGGCGGACCCGCCTGGCGAGGGCCCTGACCCGATGGGGCTGAAAACCGATAAAACGGGTAGGAATGCAAGGGAGGGGTCAATCGTCACGCGTTCTTTCTCGCGGGAAAGAAACCGGAATACAACTCGCGAGGTTTTCAAGGGCAAGGATCGTGGCCACGCCCTCCCAACCCGCGCGTGAGAACAGGTCGGGCGGAGAGGCAAAGGGTTGGGCCAGACATGATCGATGCCGGGAGGATGTCATGAACCGCCATTCTTCGAGCATCGTGGTCTTCGTCATCCTCACCTGCCTGCTCAGTCTGTTGGTCATGGCAAGTACCGGCTGCAGGGGGAAATCCGAGGACCGGGAAAGGGGCGCTGGAGAGGAGCTGCCCGCCGCTGGCCGGGAGAAGGAAGAGACGGAGGAAACCACCGGTCCCGAGAACGGGAAGGAGGAGACGAAGACCACGGAGGTCAACCTGTACTTCGGTGTGGAAAAGAACGGCAAACTCTACCTGAAGGCGGAGAAGAGGAAGGTGACCTACCAGGGTGACCTCTACGCGGCGGTGATGCGGGAACTGGTGAGGGGGCCTTCTTCCGCCTCGGGACTCCGTCCCGTACTCCCTCGAACTACCCGGGTCCTGGGAACGCGGCTGGAGGAGGGCGTTCTCTTCGTGGACCTGAGCAAGGAAGCCCTGCTGGATTCCCCATCCCTGGGGACGGGCGCCGAGGGAGAGGCGCTGGCCCTGGCCTCCCTGGCCAACACCATGACCGAACTCCCTGGGGTGAATAGGGTCAAGCTCCTGGTGGAGGGAAAGGACAAGGGTATGGTCGACGGGCGGGCGGTGGAGGACTTCTGGGGACACGTGGGCCTGCCCGAGTACCTGGAGCGGAACGAATCCCTCATCCTGGAATAGGCCACCCCTCTATATCGCTTCTCCCTTGACGGGCTTGTTCAGAAGGACCCGAGGGAGAGTATCTTTAAACAGACATGAAAGAAGACTCGTCCATTGCCCGTGAAGGCGAGGCTGGCGTCATGGAACATCGTGCCACGCAGCGGCGTGAGGCCTCGGAACGGCACAACCCATCCGATGGCATGGCCCCAAGACTTAACAACGCCGCGATTCTGGGCGAGAGGGAGATCGCCCTCCTGGAAAGGGAGGTCAACCGGGGGCTTCCACCCCGCTGCATGTTCGCTCCCTATACCCTTCCGGTGGAGGCCTTCTACCTCGAGACCCCCGACGGCAACCTCGTCCACGCGTGCCGGCTGGGACGGGACAGTGACCGGGCGGTGATCCTCTGCCACGGGTTCGGGGGGAACAAGAACATCCGCAACTTCGTGGCCCTGGCCCAATTCCTCTCCCGGCTGTGCACCGTCTACACCTTCGACTTCCGGGGGCACGGACTCTCCCCCGGCCCTTCCACTTTCGGGGTCTTAGAGGCCATGGACCTGGGCGCGGTGGTGGAGGAGGCAAGAGCCCGGGGGGCGTCCAGGCTGGCCGCGGTGGGCCTTTCCATGGGAGGAGTGGTGATAATACGATACGCGGCGCTTCACGGGAAACTGGATTCCCTGGTGGTCATCAGCGCCCCCGCCGACCTGTGGGCCTCCCGGGCGCCGGGAGCGCGACTCATCCGCCTTCTCCTCGGCACGTCCCTGGGTCGCCGGCTTGCGACTCTCCGGTACGGCGTGTCGCTGGACGGGAGCTGGAAAAAGGCATTGCAGCCCATCGACCTGGTACCGCTCGTGTATCCCCAGCCCATCACCATAATCCACGGAGAGGACGATTTCGTCTTCGAGCCTCGGCAGGCGGAGCTGCTCGCCCGAAGGGCCCCTGGAAATTGCCGACTGCATATCCTTCCCGGTTTCGGCCACGCCGAGATGGGATACGGCCCTGCCCTACTCTCGATCCTGCTGGACACCTTGAACCGGGACCTCGGCCTTGACCCCTGGGAGGCCTTCTACCGCAGGGATAGGTAGGCGTCCCGCTCAACGGCGGCTCCGGAACGGCCCCGGGTGAGATCCCTTCCCTGCCCCTGTTGGGATCGATCGCGGCTGTGCAGGGACCGCTTCCGTGTATTGAACCGGTCCGTGCTTACTCGGGACCCGACGACCCCGAGGCGCCTCCTGCCCGGTCCAACCCCCGATTCCCGGGACAAAAGAAAAAGACCGCCAAGCCCGATCGCATGGACCCGGGCTCCGGGCGACGTGGATGGCCACGGCTGAGATAAGGCCGAGTCGGACGAAACCCAGGAGAAGTCGATAAACCGTCCCCGTGGCAATGCCTGCCCATCCCCGGTCTCCGGCAACAGCCCTCGAAAACGGCGGATGACCCAGTATCCGCTCTACCTGCGCCAAGAGACCCATGGGAAAGGGAACATTGCCCGAAGACAAGGACAGGTATTCGGAGGTCAGGGCTAATTATTATTGCATATTGCAAAGTTGGTAAAATCCAAATATAATCAGTAAGCAAGTATCTGGTAAGGTGCCTTCTGGGGCGCCAGCGCGCGGAAGACCTGGGAGTGATGCCCGATGAAGGGATCCGTTCTGAAAGGCAAGAAAGTGCTGATCACCGGAGGGGCCAGCGGCATAGGCCTCGCGCTCGCCGAGGAGTTCGCCCGCCGGGGCTGTATCCCCATCCTGGTGGACATAAACGAGAGGGCCCTTGCCGAGGCGGAACGCAGGCTCCTCTCCAAAGCCCCGGGGCTGCGCGCGGTTAGGGCCGATGTCGGCAACCGGGAAGAAATGCGGGAACTCGCCCGCCGGCTGGAGGAGATGGGGCTGGTCCCGGACATACTGGTGAACAGCGCCGGGGTGACCCTGGTGGCCCATGTCTCGTGCACCACCCACGAGGACTGGCGACGTATACTGGGGGTCAACCTGTGGGGCACAGTCAACGTGATCGACGCCTTCCTGCCAT
>JBBFMI010000173.1:0-4872 GCA_037478635.1 Candidatus Geothermincolales bacterium
CTTGCTCAAGGTAACCTCCGGCAGGGGCCGACCGTTATAATAGTTGGTGATCTGCATGGCCCGGAGGAGGAACGTTTTGGCCCAGATATGGCGGGATAGCACCTGCGATGACGATCGCGAGCTGATACAGCGTGCCCAGGAAGACCAGGAGGCTTTCGGAAAGCTTTACCAGAAGTACCTCAAGATGGTCTACAACTACGTCTATTACCGGGTGGGGCACGTGGAAGAGGCCGAGGATATAACCGAAAGCGTTTTCCTTCACGCTTTGCTGAATTTCCGCAGGTACCAGGATCGGGGGTTGCCGTTTTCCGCTTGGCTGATGAAGATAGCCCATAACCTGGTGGCGAACTGGTACCGGCGGGAAAACAGGGCCATCCGGGTTTCCCTGGATTCCGAGGAAGCGGCCGAGCTTTCCTGCCAGGCCCCCTCCCCCGAGGAGGTGGTGGAGTCCAGGGAGGAATCCAGCAGGGTCCTCAGCCTGATCAGGAGACTTCCGGAGGAAAGACAACAGGCCCTGATCCTGCGCTACGCGGCGGGGCTGAAGCACCGGGAGATCGGCGAGGTGATGGGCAAGAGCACCACCGCCGTCAAGGTCCTCCTGCACCGGACCATTGCCTCCCTGAGCAAGCAGATCCGGGAAGAAGAGGAGCGAAACCGAAGCGAAGGGGTGAGAAAGTGGTGAGGGGATATCACCGGGAGACGGTCGGGATGATCAGGCAGGCCCTGAGGCCCATGGAGCCGCGACGGGAATTCTCCCAGCGGCTGGAGAACCTCTGCCGCAGCATGGGGGCGGAGGAGGTCCTCCTGGAGATCTGGGAGAAAAAGGAGGAGTCCAAGAGGCGACAGTATCTCATCGGGGGCGGAGTGTTCTCCGCTCTCACCTTCGTGGGAATGGCGGTCTACGCCATCGGCAGGTATATTACCAAAAGAAGGGCATTGCCCATCGGGGCCTGAAGGGCTTGGGATTAAGGGCGAACGCTTTTCATTTGTTGATGGCTCCGTTTTCGTCGATGGGGGAAGGAGATGGACAAGAAGGAAGAGGTCTTCGACGTTGTCCGCAAGGCGCTGGCGGAGGCGCTGGAGCTCCCGGAAGAGGATATACAGTGGGAATCCCGTTTCAAGGAGGACCTGGAAGCGGATTCCCTGGACCTGGTGGAGTTGCTCCTGGAGATGGAGAGGGTTTACGGGTTCAAGGTTGAGGATGAGGAGGCCAAGGAGATAAAGACGGTGGGAGACGCGGTGGAACTCATCCTCAGAAAGGTGGCCACCAAGGCCTGAGTTCACCGATCCACCCGGGTCTCTTAAAGGATGTTCTGGAACCTTGAGACCCGGTGGGCTTCAAATGTAGACGGGGGCATCAAAAGGGAACCGACGTTTCGGTTCCCGGCGAAGTGGGGGAGAGAACCCGTGGAATCGAGGAAACCGCTGAGGATCGGCATACCCGGCGGCCTCCTTTACTACCGTTACGGAAGGCTGTGGAGGTCTTTCCTGGAGGAGCTGGGCGCAGAGGTGGTGGAGTCGGGGGAGACCACCCGCTCCATCCTCAACTCGGGGGTCAGCAAGGCCGAGAACGAGAGCTGCCTTCCAGTGAAGGTCTTCTATGGGCACGTCCTGGCCCTCAAGGACAAGGTCGACGCCCTCTTCGTGCCGAGGGTGGTGAGCGTGAAGCGCAGGACCCACACCTGTCCCAAGATGTTGGGCCTTCCCGACCTTGCCCGCGCGGCCTGCGAGGACCAGTTGCCGATCATAGCGCCCACCATCGATTTCCAGACCGGCCTCTGGAGCAACTACCGGGCGGTATATTCCACCGGCAGGATGTTCACCGATTCCCCGGCCAAGATAATCAGGGCCGGCCTCAGGGCCTGGATGGAATACCGGAACTACCAGCGCAGCCTTCAACAGGGACTCTTTCCTCGGGGGAGGTTGGAGCTCGACCCGTCCCGAAGGCTCTGCAGCGGCAACGAGCTCCGGGTGGCGGTGATTGGGCATCATTACAACGTTTACGATACCTTCACCACCATGTCCCTTCTGGAAAGGCTGCGGTCCATGGGGGTGGACGTGGTCACCGCGGACATGATCCCGGAGAAGCTCGCCAGGGAGGAACTGGCCCGCCTGCCGAAGCCCCTGTACTGGAGCTACGAGGAGGAGATAGTGGGGGCCATCCTGGCCTGCTCCAGGCATAGGTTGGTGAACGGGATAATATTCATCATCTCGTTTCCCTGCGGGCCCGATTCCATCGTGCGGGTGATCTGCGAGCAGGAGAACCAACGGATGGGAGGCCCGCCCATGATGACCATGGTCATAGACGAGCACACCGGCGAGAGCGGCTTCCTCACCAGGATCGAGGCCTTCGTGGACATGCTCCGCCGGCGGTCCTCCGCCAGGTTGGGGGAGAAGGTGTTGTCCCCCGTGTGACGGATCCCGTCCGGGGTGGGCTTACGGCGGGCCGCTCGGTTCCCAGCGGTTATATGGTCCATAGAATAGCGGGGGTGGAAGGGCGTGAAGATAAGCTGGCCCCACATGGGAAGTCTCGAGGTCGTCCTCACCAGCATATTCGACCAGATGGGGGTGGACTATATCCTGCCTCCCCCCAATTCCCAGCGCACCATCGAGCTCGGCGTCAAGCACGGTCCGGAGTTCGCTTGTTTTCCCCTCAAGACCACCCTGGGCAACTTCATAGAGGCCCTGGAGGCGGGAGCCGACACCCTCATCATGGTCTCCGGGAGGGGACCCTGCCGTTTCGGTTACTATGCCGAGACCCAGCGACGCATACTGGAGAGCGCGGGATACGATTTCCGCATGTACATGCTGGAGTTCGAGCCGGAGAGGCTTCCCGACCTGGTAAGGAAGCTCCGGGAACTCAAACAGGGCCGGAGTTTCCTCTCCCTTGCCCGGGCCATCAAGTTCGCCTTCGCCAAGGCGGTGTTGGTGGACCGATTGGAGAAGAAGGCCCTGGCCCAGCGCTGGATGGACCGGGAAAAGGGCTCCACTACCAGGGCCCTCAAGGAGTGCTACCGGATGATCAGGGAAGCCGACACCTACGCTTCCCTGAGAAGGGTGGAAAGGGAGGCCTTTGAACTATTGGACTCCGTGCCCAAGGAGGAGAGGGACCCGGTCAGGATAGGCATCGTGGGCGAGTTTTACCTGGTCCTGGAGCCCTTCTTCAATCTCCAGGTGGAGGAGCAGCTGGGAAACCTGGGCGCTTACGTGGAGAGGAACGTGTACCTCACCGACTGGCTTCGTCCCACGGGGAAGAACCCGGTGGGGGGCCACAGCGATGCTGAATCCGAGGAGGCGGCCAGGCCTTTCCTGTCCCATTTCGTGGGAGGGGAGGGCATCCGGTCGGTGGGGCACACCGTTCTTTACCACCGTTCGGGTTTCGACGGGGTGGTGCACATCATGCCCTTCACCTGCATGCCGGAGACCATCGCCAAGAGCATCCTCCCCCGGGTGTCCAAGGAGCTGGGCATACCGGTGCTCTCCATAGTCATCGACGAGATGACCGGGATGGCAGGGGTGGCCACCAGGCTCGAGGCTTTCGTGGATCTGGCCAGGCATCGCCGTCGGGCCCGTGAGCGGGGAAAGGCGCCCCAACCGGCCCCGGGCCTTCCGTGATGACCGGTCCGCGCACCGTCTTTCCTGTTTTTCCCATCGTTGACATGCAGGAGCGCGAGGAGTAAATAGATGCTTATACCGAAGGGAGGGAAACCTCGTGTACGTGATCGTCGCCGGGTGCGGAAGGGTTGGATCCCGCCTGGCCGAACGCCTTTCCTTTGAGGGCCACGACGTGGTGGTCATCGATCGCGACCCCGATTCCTTCCGCAGGTTGGGAGGCACCTTCAACGGGATAACCATGGAAGGAGTGGCCTTCGACGAGGAACTCCTGAGGGAGGCGGGTATCGAGAGGGCAGATGCCTTCGTCACCGTCACCAATTACGACAACACCAACCTCATGGCCGCGGAGATCGCTTCCAAGGTCTTTCGCGTGCCCCAGGTGCTCGCCCGCATGTATAACCCCGACAAGAGGGAGACCTTCCGCAGGTTAGGCGTGGATTTCGTCTGTGGCACCACCATGGTGGCGGAGAAGATAAGGGACAGGCTGCTCCAGGGAACGATCAGGTATCTCCTGGAGGACCCGGGGCGCGATATATGGCTGGTAGAGCTGGAAGCGGGTCCGATGGCCGGAAGAGCCGCCGATGGTTTGGTGAGGGAAGAGGAAGGCAGGGCCCTGGTGGTATACCGCAAGGGAAAACTCATGGACCCCGGGCAGACCGAGCTGGAGCCGGAGGACGCGGTCGTTTTCGCGGCGAGGCGGAAAGGCCTCGGTGTACTGCAGGAGTTATGCGAGTCACCCGCCGGCTCGGCTTCCGGGCTCCGGGGAGGGGCGGGGAGGCCCGGCGCCTCCTTCCACCGGAGGAGCCGGGGGATGAGGGTGATCATATCCGGTTGCGGCAGGGTGGGGGCGCAGCTCGCCGAGATGCTCTCCCTCGACGGCCATCAGGTCACCATAATCGACAAGGACAGGAGTTCCTTCCGGCGCCTTTCCAAGGCCTTCATGGGCGAGGCCATGGAGGGCGAGGCCTGCGACGAGGAAGTGCTCGTCAGGGCCGGCGTCAAGAAGGCCGATGCCTTCGCCGCCGTGACCAACTACGACAACACCAACCTGATGGCAGCGGAGGTGGTGAAGCACCTGTTCGGGGTGCCCCGTCTCGTGGCCCGCATGTACAATCCGGACAAAGAGGACACCTTCCGGGCCCTGGGGGTGGATTACGTGTGCGGGACGGAAGTGGTGGCGGACGCCATCCTGGAGAGGATATCGAGATCGGGGCTCGCCGAGAGGGGAGAATGTTGCGGGAATTCCCTCAAGATCGT
>JBBFMI010000174.1:0-4868 GCA_037478635.1 Candidatus Geothermincolales bacterium
CCGTGAAGGTCCACCATTACCGGATCTCCGCATTGGACCAGCTTGTCGGTGGCGGGCGTGCACCCTCCCCAGAACCACCAGGTCCGGTAACCGGACGCTATCTCCTGCCCGCCGGTGAAGGTCCAGGCGAACTGGCTCCCCTTTTCTCTCATGTAGCCCTCGGCTATACCTGCGATCTCTTTCTCGGATATGCCCACGTGGAGGTTATCCCTCACCAGCTCGTGCGCTGCGTCGACGATGGCCGTGGCCTGCCTCATGAGCTTTATCTCCTCCGGCTCCTTGACCAGGGTGAAGCGGTCCATGAGATGCACCGCATTGACGAATCGAGCCTTTGGGAGCCGTTCCCGGAGCTGCTCGTACTCGTACAGGGTTATGAACCCATCGGGCAGGTAATTGGAAGTGCCACTCTCTATGCCTATGACCCCTTCCTCCAGGCCGAGTTCCCTGACCCTATTGACGATCATATCGATGAAGTCCATGCCCGGTATCCCGCCAAACCCCACCACGTTGTCCAACCAGCTCTCCTCCGCCAGGCGGGCGGCGTCCAATGCCGAGGTTATGAGCTGTAGTTCGCCTTCCGCGGGTACAACGATGCAGCTCCGCCAGGGCACGAAGCCGCCGGAGAGGTGGACCACGGTTTTGAGCTTTGTGCCCAGCAGCACGTCGATGCCCTCGTTCTTAAGGAGTTCTTGAAACCGAGAGATTCGTCGGGGAAAGTTGATGTAGGTCATCATGGCGCAAACCTCCTACTCGCCCAGGGTTGTCCCCTCGATCTTGCCGGCAAAACCAAGCTCCCTCGCTAAGGTCCCCGTTGCTCCTCGTACGATCGGTCCTGGCGGAGGAAGCCGGTAACTTCCCGCCCCAATCCACCTCATCACAAGCTACCAGACTGAGGGACGGAAAATAAAGGGGTTTTCCGCAGGTGGATATGGCGCACTCATGCCATGGGCCAGTGATATAAATAAAGATATTCAGCTTTTGTCCGATTGACGTTTGCCGGTTCAATAGTAACGGTGGTCGGGGGTCATATATGAGGATATGGCCAACGATTCTGGTAGTTGTTTTCTACCTTGCGGGTTCCGTCAACTTTTCCTATCTGGCGGGAAAGTACGCAGGGGGGATCGACCTGAGGAAGGTGGGAAGCGGGAACCTGGGGACGGGGAACGTTTACCAACAGGTGAGCAAAGGATTGGGTGCAGTGGTCTTCTTCGCCGATTGCGGGAAGGAAGCCCTCGCTTTGCTTGTCCCCAGGGTCATGGGCCTGGGGGCTGGATGGCAGACGGCGTGTGGCCTTGCCATGATCGCGGGGCACAACTGGCCGCTTTTCCTCGGTTTCCGTGGGGGAAGGGGGATGGCCATGGTTCTCACCGGGACGTTGATCCTCATGCCCTGGGAAGGGCTGGCCATGACCGCTATGCTGGCACTAGGGGTGTTCACCAAACGAACGGCGGAGATGAACCTGGTCGCCCTTCTACTAGTCCCGCTTCTGGCCTGGAAGCTGGGAAGGGATTCGGCCACCCTGGCATTCGCGATGGGCGCCCTCCTTCTCGCGTGTTTGCGCAGGATACAGGGAAGTCCCGAGGTAAGCGGGCACACTCTGTCCGCCCTGAGGGGACGGGAAAGATGGCGGCTGTTTTGGAGCAGGCTAGTCTACGACCGGGAGACTTCGCGGTGAAAGTCGGCAAAAACCATGTATTACCTGAATCGATCGATGGGCTGATCGTGCAGGAGTTCTTTTACGGGTATATCTCGATAGGAGAAGAGGGGTGAAAAAAAGGAAAGAGGGGGACCCCGGGATTGGCTTGACCAGGGCCGTGGTATCGGATCTGAGGCGGCTCTGGGATAACCAAGATTTCCGTCGGCTCTGGGTGGGGCAGACGATCTCCTCCATGGGCGACTGGCTTGCCACCTTTGCCTTGCTTTCCCTGGTGTGGAGTAAGAGCAACTCGGCGGGAGCCGTTGCGGGGCTCCTCGTGCTGCGCATCCTTCCCTCCACCTTCTCGGGAGCCGTTGCCAGCTGGATAAGTGACCGCTGGGATAGGAAGAAGATATTGATATACTGTGACGTCATCCGGGGCCTGCTGATCATGTGGGTGGCGGTGGTGGGAGCCTTGCCCTTTCTTTATCTCCTCATCTTCTTCATGGAGTTCTTCACCGTTGTCTATATGGCCACTCGGGACGCAGCCCTTCCCAACCTGGTGGAACCCGGTGAGCAATTGACCATGGCCAATTCCATGACCATGGGGAGCGCTTACGGCTCCATTCCCATATCAGCGGCGGTTTTCGCCTTGCTGGTGGTCGGTCAGTCTCCCCTGCTAAGAGGCCTGGAAAAGGTATTCTGGTTCGAGGAAAACCTTTACTCGCTTGCGTTTCTGGCAGATGCAGCCACCTTCTTCTTTTCCGCGACGATGATCTCGCGGATAAAGGGTGAATTCTCCTCGGGCATCAAGGAGGCGATCTCGAATAGGACCTCGTATGACATAGGAAGGGTCTTGGAACCGAAGAGGGCAGAGAAGAAGGGCGAATCTCTCCTCTCCTCATTGTCCTTCACTTTCAAGGATCCTTTCATGCGGGCCCTCACTGCGGCTATCGCGACCGGGTGTCTGGGAGGTGGAGGGCTTTTTTCGGTGGGGGTCGTGTACGTGAGGGAGGTACTGAAGGGGAATGATTTCCAGTTCGGGATGTTGATGGCCCTTTTCGGTGCGGGGATGCTGGCGGGAATAATAGGGCTTCAGTTCATAGCCCGCATGAGGGCAAAGGTCTTCATATTCAAGTCTGGCCTGATAACGGCGGGGGGGACCCTGGTGTGGATGTCGCTCATAACCGTCATGGAGTTCGCGTATATTGCAGCACTTCTTTTCGGCGCCGCCTTCTCAGTGATCTTCCTGGCCGGCATAACTCTCATCCAGGAGACCATAGCCGACGAGAACCGGGGTAAGGCGTTTGCGGCCTTTCACTCTATATCCAGGGTTTTCTTGCTGCTGGGAGCCGTTTTTTCAGCAGCTCTGGCTGGAATAGTGAAGGGGTTCCGGATGAACTTCTTCCTCTTTTCCCTAAAGGTGTGCGGAACCACTATCTCCATGTTCATCTCCGGGTTGTTGATAGCCTCGGTATCTCTTATCCCGTTGCGGGGCGCGATGGAAGCTGAAACCGAGAGCGGCGATGGGGTCGAGAAAAAGGCCCTGGGGCCTTCAACCTGAGGCATGATTCCTCGACGATACTCCAGGACCTATAAAGGGGACCCCCAGGACTATGAGGGAAGGAAAGCCGCCCCGACCACTCCAGGCCCGGTGTGTATCCCCATCACAGGAGTGAACTCCGAGAATATCACCTCTCCGATTATCGGCACCCTCGAGGTTATGCGCTCTTCCAAGTCCTTTGCGTCATCGGGGGCGGAAGCGTGGAAAACGGCAATTTCCAACGGTAGCTGGCCGTTTTCCAGCCAGTATCGATGTGCCATGTCGGCGATCAGCTCCCTGGCCTTCTCCGTGGAGCGCCTCTTTCCCACCAAGTCCACCTTTCCCTCGCGAAAAGCAAAAACCGGTTTGATGGAAAGCGCATCGGCAGCGAGAGCGGCCACCGCCTTTACCCTGCCGCTCTTCTTCAGGTACTCGAAGGTTTGGATGTAAGCGAGTAGCCGCACTTTCGAGGCGGATTCGGAGGCTATCCGGTAACATTCCTCCAGGGAAGCACCGGCCTTTGCGGCCCGGGCGGCTTTCAGGGCCACCAATCCCTGGGCAAGGGCTGCGGTCTTCGAATCCAGGACCATCACCGGGACATCGTGGAACATCTCCGCGGCCAAACGGGCATTGTTATATTCGCCGCTCATGGAGGAGGAGATGGTGATGACGAGGATACCCTGGAAACGCGAGGAGAGTTTCCGGAAAGTCTCGAGAAAGAGTCCAGGCGAAATGGAAGAAGTGCCGTATTCGCCGTTGAGGGAGGGGAGGAGGCGATAAAACTCCTCGGGGGAGATATCCACGCCGTCCAGGTACTCCTTTCCATCCAGGATAAGAGTGTAGGGAAGAATGGTGATGCCAAGCTCATTCACCATTTCCTTCGGGATACAAGTCTGGCTCCCGGTGACGACTGCAACGGCCATCGTAACCCCTTTCCCTGGACACTAATCAGCGAGAACACATGGAGATTCTTGCTCCACCCTTTTTATATCTCTTCCGGTCGTGGCATGAGAGGACATGAACGAGAACCTCCCCATATCCCTTTCAGCCCGCAAAGGCGATGCTTGGGCGCTCCTGTCAGCCCGCCAACGGATCACCTCCATGCCCTTTTCTATGTTGGTACACTCCCATTGTTCTTGCTTACGAATACTTACGAAAAACCAAGCCCGCCCTTTATGGGGGCGATTGGGAGCCCTTCCCTATAAGTGGGTTCCCTTTCCTGCACGGTATAAAGTAACAGCAAAGACCGACATCAGCTCGCAATCTTTGACCATTATTCGCTTCCTTCTCTGATATGATAAATCGGAAAGCGGCTTAAAGATACTTACCAAGGGGGGTCGAGATGGGTAATGGTCGAATTCACAAGGAGAGACCGAGAAGGGCTCTTGTTCTAAAGGCCATCCCACTGATTGCCCTGCCCTTCGGTGTATCCGAACTCATTTACAGAAGGGCTAGGGCTGCCGGTGAGAAGCGGGGTTACGAGCTCAGGCGCGTTAAGCTCCGAATGCGGGACGGCGTGAGGCTCTCCGCGAATCTTTACATTCCGAAGGGAAACGGCCCTTTTCCCGCCCTGGTGATGATCCATTCCTGGGCCCTCAATCGCTGGCAATGCCACCTGTACGCCCCGATGTTCGCTTCCGATGGGTATCTGGTATTGGCCTATGATTGCCGCGGGTGGGGCACTTCGGG
>JBBFMI010000175.1:0-4867 GCA_037478635.1 Candidatus Geothermincolales bacterium
CGTACCATGGCGGAGCTCGTCCTTTCCGACCTGGGAAGCCTCCTGAAGCGATCCACCCGTGAGGTGGACCTGGCGGCCAGGTACGGAGAGGAACGCTTCGCCCTCCTGCTCCCGGAGACCAGGAGGATAGGGGCGTTGAGGCTGGCGGAAAGGCTCCTGGGGACTATCGCCGATTACCCCTTCCCCTCGGCGAGGAAGGGGGAGACGGAGAAGTTGACTGCCTGCGCCGGCATCGCCTCCTATCCCGCCAACGCCGAAAACGACCGGGAGCTGCTCTTCAAGGCCATGGACGCGCTGGAAAGGGCCAGGAAGACCGGCCCCGGCAGCTTCCACCTTTACGGCACTTAGGACTTCGCTTGTCACGCTGGCTGGATTCGCCCGACCAATGGCCTGACCGCCGGCTTTCATCTTCACGGCACACGGGCCTTCTTTGCGGCGCGCCTCCTCGCGGCAAGTGGCGCTCCCCGGCGGATGGGACTCGCGAAGGCGCGGTGCCCCATGGGCAAGGCCTTGCCGTGGTTGTCCCGTTGTCAGCCCCGTCTCATTTCGGATCGATTGTCTCGGGCGCCAGGCCCCCTTGGGCGCGTTATACCCTTGTCGCGCGGTATCCCCTTTGGGCGACGGTCACCCCGCTCGGTCGAGGGGTTTCCTCGATCTTCCATGGACCTGGCCGGTATTACCCTCGAGAGGCGCGGTTTTCCTGGAGCAAGTCGGCGTACTTGCGTCTCAGGTTCCATACCACCCTGAGGCCTTCCCAGAAAATGGCGGCGTCCATCTTCGATTGGCCTCGCTTTCTGTCGGTGAAGACGATGGGCACCTCCACAACCCTGAAGCCGAGGACCTCTGCGAGGAAGGTCATCTCGATCTGGAAGGCGTATCCCTGGGAGTCGACCCTGTCCATGGGAATGGCTTCCAGCACCCTGCGGGTGTAACAGCGGAACCCCGAGGTGGTGTCGATGGTGCGGGTGCGGGCCACGATCTTGGTGTAGAGGTTACCTCCCCTGCTTATCATCCAGCGCAGGAGGCTCCAGTTCTCGCATCCTCCGCCCTTCACGTACCTGGAGCCCACCGCGGCGTCCGCCTCCAGGGCTGCCCGGTACAGCCGGGGAAGGTCGTCGGGGTCGTGGGAGAAGTCGGCGTCCATCTCGAAGAGGAATTCCGCCCCCCGCTGGAGCGCGTAACGGAAGCCCTCCCGGTAGGCGGTCCCCAGCCCCTGTTTTCCCGGTCGGTGCAACACCTCCACCCTCTCTTCCCGGGCGGCGATGGCGTCTGCCAGTTCACCGGTGCCGTCGGGGGAGTTGTCGTCCACCACCAGCACCGAGAGGTCGAGAGGTTGCCGGAGGATAGCCTCCAGGATGCTTTCGAGGTTATCCCTCTCGTTGTAAGTGGGCAATACTACCACTAGTGGACGCATGGGAAGATTATAGCACCCCGCTGGTGACCTCGAGTTTCGAGCGGCCCGCGAGGTGACGAGGTCGGGATCGCGTGGCGTAAGCGGGCTTTCGGGGGGCGTTGGCCAAGGTTTCGAGGGAGGTGTGGCTTGCCCGCGTCACCGATGCGGTTGTCTATCCTGTTGCCGGATGGGGTGGCGAAGGGTTCGAAGGAAGCGGGCTTGCCCCGCTTGTTTCGCGTCAGCTATCGCCTGTCCTGTTTTTTCAGGTGGCGAAGGGTTCGAAGGAGGCGAGGCTTGTCCCGCGGGAAAGCCGCCCATCGGTCGGTGGAGGGGGGCGGTATGTCGACCGCTGGGCCCGCCGCCTCAAGCACGCCGCCCATCGGTCGGTGAGGAGGCCTTGGCCACGTCGTCTTCGACTCGCCCGTAGCCTTCAGGGAGCTTTCAGGGCGCTTGCGCGTCGCTTCGTGGCCTGTTGAGGGCAAAGCCACGGGACCACTTAGCCACGCTCGTCGACGGCCGGTTGCCGGAAGGACGTGTGGCCGGAATAGCACGGGACGCCCCTGGCCGTTTCGCGCGATGGAACGGGGGGATCGACGCTTGCCACCGGGGATTCAGAAGTGGCGGCCCCTTTCGCCCTCTTTCCACCCGTATTTTCCCACCAGGGGGACGAAGACGCAGGTCCCCTCCTCGACGGTCACGAGCTTTCCCTCCTTCCTTTCCACCAGGGTCAGCATCTGCATCCCGGAGGGACCCACCGGGATTACCAGCCTGCCTCCCTCGTCGAGCTGCTCCAGCAGGGGACCCGGTATGGAGGGGGCGCCCGCGGTGACGATTATCCGCTGGAAGGGGGCCTCTTCCGGCCAGCCCAGCGTCCCGTCGCCGATGCGTATGTGGGGGAAGTAGCCCAGCTCCGCCAGCCTCCTCTCCGCCTCGCGGGCCAGCAGGGGGTTTTTCTCGATGGTGAAGACGTCAGCCCCCAGTTCGCACAGAATGGCGGCCTGGTATCCGGACCCAGTCCCTATTTCCAGCACCTTCTGGCCGGGTTCGACCTGGAGGAGTTCCGTCATCCAGGCCACCATGTAAGGCTGGCTGATGGTCTGGCCTTCTCCTATGGGCAGGGGACAGTCATCGTAGGCCCTGTCCAGGAGACTCTCGGGGACGAACAGGTGCCGGGGGACCCTGCGCATGGCATCCAGCACCCGTTGGTCACTTATGCCCCGGGCTTCCAGCTGCTGGCGGACCATGCGGTCCCTCAGTGTCTGCATGTATTCCTCGTCGATCATGCTTATCACCGGGATCTCCGGAGATCGCCCTTGGAGCGGAGCATCATGACGGGTTTTCCCGGGGACGGAGGTACTTCACCACCGTGACCACGGTCCCGCTTCCGGGTTCTGAGTCGCACTGGAATTCGTCCACCAGGCACTGGATCAGGGGTATGCCCCTTCCCTTCTCCAGCAGGTCAGTGCGTTCCCGGTTCAGCACGCAGCCGATGTCGAATCCGGGACCACGGTCCGAGACCTGTACCTTCAGGTAATCCTTGCCAGTACAGTAACGCACGAGTATTGGGGGTTTCTCGACCGTGCCGTTGCCCGAGTGGACGATGGCGTTGGTGCACATCTCGGACACCGCCACCTTGAGGTCGTCCACGTCCTCCTCGGGGAAGCACATGTTCCGGGCGATGGAACTTGCCAGGAGGCGGGCCAGGCTCACGTACTGGGCTTTGGCAGGGATTTCCAGTTCGTAGCAGCGTTCCGAATCAGCCGGCATCCTGTCTTTCTCTCTCCTTTGTGGGAATCTCGTCTCGGTTCCGGTAGACGGGGAAGACCTTGGTGAGGCCGGTTATCCTGAACACCCGGAGGATCCGCTCCTGGTTGCAGATGATACCCAGCTCACCCTCGTTGCTCTTCACCTTCTTCAGGCCGCCCACCAGGACCCCCAGGCCCGTGCTGTCCAAAAAGACCACCTTCTCGAGGTCCACCACTATGTGGTAGCGGCCCCTTTCCACCAGGGAATTGATGGCGTCCTTCAGCTTGGGGGCGGTGTAGACGTCCACCTCGCCGACCAAGCTCACGAGGGAGATGTCTCCCAAGTCTTCCACGGCTACCTTCAAGCCCGAATCAGCCTTGTCCTTCTCGTCCATGTCTTTTACCCCGAACGACTACTTCTGGTGACGGATGTAGTGATCGGTACCTCAACCCGCCGGTCTCACTTGCCGGATCCTGGCCTCTTGACCATGGTGCCGCAGTGGGGGCACTTGGCCTGGTCGACCCCGGGCTCCAGCATGACGCGGTTGTTGCACTTGGGGCAGAGCACCCTCAAGACTTCCACGCTGCTCTTTTCATGTCCGTGTGGTCCCCTGACCATCTCGCACCTCCGTGGTCCGCTTTCCCTGTTCTTACCCCTTCCTCGCTTCTGCGGCTGCGGAAACAGCACCGTTGCGGTCTTTTCTCCCGTCTTGTCCAGGTGCCTTCCGTCCGACAGCTGTTCGCCCGATCTCCCTTAGGCTACGGTCTTTCACTGCCCCGACCGTCGAGGCCCCGTTCGCCGGGATTTGGGGGGACAGGTCCACCGCCCCAAACATATGTTACCCATGCGAAGGTTCTTTGAAACGCGGAAAACCGTAAACCAGTGTTTACTATTACACATTTGTTTACTATAATAGGGGCGAGGAGGTGGGAAAGGTGAAGGAGCTCACGCCCAGGCAGGCCGAGGTCCTGGAGTACATCCTCCGGGTCCTGGAGGAAAGGGGGTATCCCCCCAGCGTGAGGGAGATAGGGGAGGCCCTGGGGATGGCCTCCACCAGGGGAGTGATGCGCCACCTGGAGGCGCTGGAAAGAAAGGGCTACATCGCGCGGGCGCCGGGAGCCCGGGCCCTCACCGTCCGCAGTCCCGGCAGGGGCGTCTCCTACCTGCCCCTGGTGGGGGAAGTGCCCGCCGGCCCCCTCCGGTATGCCGCGGAGGAGGTGGAGGAGTGGGTGCCGGTCCCTCCCCGCTGGGGAGGGGAGGGCAGGTTCCTCTTAAGGGTAAAGGGAGAGAGCATGTCGGGGGACGGTATCCTCGACGGCGACCTGGTGGTGGTGGACCCGGAGGCGGACGTGAGAGACGGCGACATAGTGGTGGCCCTGGTGGACGGGGAGGCCACGGTGAAGAGGTTGCGGAGGAGGGGAGGCGCGGTGGAGTTGCACCCCTCCCACCCGGATTACCCGGTCCTCCGCTGGAAGGCGGGGGACGCGGAGGTGAGGATAGCGGGCAAGGTGGTGGCGCTGCTCCGGGAGATGGGTGCCTGAGCCCGGGAAGGACCTCCCCGCTGTCCGCCCGGGATCTGAGCGTCTTCGAGGGCGGAAAGGTCGGCTCGGGTTTCCCCCGGTTTCCCCTGGGTCGGGACTTTCCTGCCGGCGCGGGTAGCCGGCCTGAGGGAAGGAGCCCCTGGCGGCCTGGAGCCGGGCGGCCGGGTGGCCTGCCGGGCGGGGCGCC
>JBBFMI010000176.1:0-4852 GCA_037478635.1 Candidatus Geothermincolales bacterium
GTTGCCGTTCTCGTCCAGGACCTTCACCCGGTTGATGCCCACGTCCACCACGATGGCACCCTCCTTGACCTGGTCAGGGCCGATGAGATCGGGCTTTCCCGCCGCCACCACCAGGACGTCGGCGCCCTTGGTGTGCTTCTCCAGGTTTCCCTTCATGCTGGTGAACACGTGGCAGACCGTGGTGGTAGCGTTGCGATTGAGCATTAGGAAGGCCACGGGCTTTCCCACTATGTTGGAATGGCCTACCACCACCACCTCGGCCCCCTCGTAGAAATCCTTGGGTTCCATGTTCTCGTACTGCCTGGCGTAGCGGTCCAGGATCTCTATGACCGCCGATGGAGTGGCGGGCGGGAAGGTCGGCTCTCCCAGGGCCAGCTTGCCCATGTTGAAGGGATGGAAGCAGTCGATGTCCTTGTTCACGTCGATGGAATTGATCACCGCGCTATCGGAGATGTGCTCCGGGAAGGGACGAAGGGGAAGGATGCCGCTCACCTCGGGGTTAGCGTTGAGCTTCTTCACGATCTCTATGACCTCGGCCTCGGATATGTCCGCCGGCGGGTTCTCGTTGAAATAGTTCCACCCCGCCTCCTGGCAGAACTTCTCCACCTGGCCACGGTACATCTTGGCACCGTAATCATCGCCCACCAACAGGGTGGCGATGCCGGGAACAATGCCTTTGGCCTTCAGGGCCTCGGTCTCCTCGAGGATCTCCTTCATGAGTTCTTCGCCGATGGCTACGCAGTCGATGACGATTCCCATCTCCGCTCTCCTTTCTCCCGTTCCCGTTGCCAAACCCCCAGCGTGAGAAGGGTCAACCTGGCTAACCCAGCTTCTCGTAGGTCAAACGGAGGACTATCTCCCGGAGCTCCGCGGCTTCCTTGAGGATGCCCTCTATGCGGGACCAGCGGTCCTCCGCGAACTCCCGGTCCTCCATGCTCACCACGTTTATCCTCACGTTCAGGGCGGCGCTCTGGGCCGCCGCCTCGGCTAAGAGCACCGCCACTCCCGCATCGCTCACCGCTCCCACGTTCCCGATCTCGGCGGCGATCCGGGAAAGGCGGGCCACCTCGAGGCATTTCTCGGCGATCAGGAAGGGCACCTCAGTGGCAGATTTCAGGGCCTGCTGGATCTTCGCGTTACGCTCCCTTTTCTGCTCTTCGGTATCCCTGGGCATCTTGTAGGCAGCAGACACCTCGGCGTAGACCTCGGTGTCTTTCTGCAGGAGATCCTGTAGTTCCGACCTCAGGGCTTCCGAAGACTCCAGGAGTTCCTCGATGCGGTCTTGGACGTCGGCGTATTTCTCCTTCCCCAGGGTCAGGTTGGCGACCATCGACACCAGGGCCGCCCCCACCGCTCCCACCAATGCCGATGCCGCCCCTCCGCCCGGCTCCGGAGACCTGGAGGCGAGTTTGTCCAGGAACTCGATCATGGGCTTCTTTACGTACATCATCGACCTCCCCGGTCCAACGTACGATTATCTCATCAAAAACCCCGGTTGGCTATAATCTTTCGGAATAATTTTTTGCCCTCATCCCTCCTTTCTCAACGGCTCCACGTACCTCATCAGGATGTCCTCCACCGCCTTTCTCGCCGGGCTGTCCTCCGGGATGGCCACCAGGGGCAGGCCTTTCTCGTCGTTCTCGGTGATGGCCGGGTCTTCGGGCACCACCCCGGCCACCTCCAGGTTGCCCTCTTCCGCCAGGTTCCTGAGTTCCTCCGAGAGGCCATCCCGGACCCTGCTGACCACCAGGGCCATGCGCCGGATGTCGAGCTTGAGCTCTCTGGCAAGCTCCCTTATCCGCAGGGCCGTCTCCACGCCCCGGCGGGTATGGTCCGACGTGATGAACATGATGTCGACACCTTGGGTGGTGCGGCGGGACAGGTGCTCCATGCCCGCCTCGTTGTCCATGACCACGTATTCGTAGCGATCGGCCATGGAATCCAGGTAACGCCGGAAGATGTTGTTCAGATAGCAATAACAACCGGGACCCTCCGGACGCCCCATGGAGATGAGGTCGAAGCCCTTCTCCTCCACCAGGGCTTGCTGGAGGAGGGTCTCCACCCACACTTCCTTGGGGATGCCCGGCGGCATCTTGTTCACGTTCTCGGTCAGGTATTCCCGGATGGAACCTATGGTCTTCTCGGCCTTGGTGCCCAGGGCCCGGTCCAGGTTGGAATTGGAGTCGGCATCCACCGCCAGCACCGGCTTGCCCGTGGTCCTCACCAGGAAATCGACGCTCAGGGCCGAAAAGGTGGTCTTCCCCGTCCCGCCCTTTCCGGATACCGCGATCACGTAGGACATCACTCCTCCCCTCCGGCTGATGCCGCCCTCTTGGACGTCTTCTGCTGCGACCTGTACCTCTCCAGTTTCTCCTTGACCGTGGGGAACGCATCCAGGTTGGTGTGGGGGAAGAACAGGGCTGAAAGGTAGCGGTCCATGAAAGCCGGGTTGGCGGAGAGCTCGAGGTAGGTCATCTGCCGGGCGATGTCGTTGGCGCGCTGCAACATCTCCTTGGAGAGGGCCGCCAGGTGAGCGCCTAGCAGGGACCCGTTTCCCACGAACTTCATCTTGTCGTAACCGATGTCCGGCAGGAGGCCGATGTTGACCGCCTTGTCCACCTCGAGGTATCGCCCGAAAGCCCCCGCTATGAGCAGCTCGTCGATCATGGACACGTCCATGTCCACCGAGGAGAGCAGTATCTCTATCCCCGCGTACACCGCCGCCTTGGCCCGCATGAGGTTGTCTATGTCGATCTCGGTAATGACGATGTCCCTCCGGGTGGCCGAGTCCTCCGCCCAGACCAGCACGTATTCCGCGCTCCCCTCGGTAGCCCTGACCCTGGGAGTGGGAAGATCCAGGTTTATCTTGCCCTTCTCGTTTATGATCCCGGTGAGGAACATCTCCGATAGGGCGTCTATAAGCCCCGAGCCACAGATGCCGATGGGCTTCTTCCTCCCCACGGTGATGATCATGGGCTCGTAGTTCCCGGGGTTGATCCGCACCTGTTCTATCGCTCCCCGGGTCGCCCTCATGCCGTGTTTCACGCCGCCGCCCTCGAAGGCGGGGCCCGCGGAGCAGGAACAGGAGAGCATCCAGTCCTTGTTCCCCAGCACCATCTCCCCGTTGGTGCCGATGTCTATATATAAAGTCAGCTTGTCCGTGTTGAAGATGCCGGAGGCGAGCATGCCAGCCACGATATCACCACCCACGTAGGAAGCGACGCAGGGTATCGCGTAAAGGTACACGCCGGCGGCGATGCGGAGCCCGATGTCGCTGGCCTTTATCCAGGGGAAGAAAGTGGCGGAAGGGATGTAAGGCTCCTCTCGGATGAACTTGGGGTTGAGACCCAAAAGCAAGTGGGTCATGGTGGTGTTCCCAGCCACCACCACGTGGGTGATGTTGCAATACTCGATCCCCGCCCGCTCCACCAGCGACTTGATGAGGTTCCATATGGTCCCCACCACCACCGACTGGAGCCGCGCCAGCCCCGTGCCCTTGGTGGCGTAGATGATGCGGGTGATCACGTCCTCCCCGTAGGCCACCTGGGCGTTGTAGTCAGACGCCCGGGCCACCACCTCCCCGGTCCTGAGGTCGATGAGCTCCGCCGATATGGTGGTGGTGCCCACGTCGATGGCGATGGCCGATTGGCGCTCGGTGGTATCTCCCTGCTCCACCCGCACGGCCCGGAGCTCCTCTCCGCTGTCGAGCACGGTCACCGTCACGTCCCAGTTGCTCTGGCGGAGGACGTTGGGCAAACGCTGCAACACGGGGTAGTCGATGATCACGTCGCGTAGGCCGGCCTCCACCGCAAGACCCCGCTTCACCCTCTCCGCGTCGCTGGTGTTGTCGTCCAGGGAAGGGGGCGGCAGAACCAGGTGCACTTTCTTGGTGGGTGGGTCCAGGGTCCAGGGAGGAAGTCTCTTCTCCCAGTCCTCCGCGGAAAGCAGGTGTCCGTGGGCGGGCTCGGGCTCCTTGCGCTCGAAAATGCGCTTGTCCCCGATGCGGGATTCCAAGGGCACCAAGACTCTGAGATCGGAGAGGACCCGGGTCTGGCAGGCCAGGGCATATCCCTTCCTTATCTCCTCCTCGGTCAGCTTGGGGTTGGGCTCCCTCTCGACCTCTCCCTCTTCCACCACCACCCGACACTTCCCGCAGGAACCGGAGCCACCGCAGGAGGCGTTTATGTGGACGTCGGCGTCCATGGCCGCCTTGAGGATGGTCTCTCCCCTGGGGACCACGATGTACCTGTTGTCGGGAAGGAAGGTCACCCTGCAGGAATCTTCCACGGATCCTCCTTCAAATAACCACTTGATCGCCGCTTCCCCCATCGAGGACGATGTCCTCTCGAGGGGACTAACTCACTTTAACCCCATAGGTGCCCCGGTCTGCAATGACCGGGGCACCATAGGGTTATCTCGCCGTCTTTGTTCGGACCCTTAGAAGAGGCCCACCGTCCTCCCGTTCTCGTCGATATCCACGTCCACGGCGGCGGGCCGGCTGGGCAATCCGGGCATGGTCATCATCTCGCCGCACAGGGGATAGAGGAATCCGGCCCCCACGGAGGCGCGGATATCGCGTATGGGCAGCCGGAAGCCCTTGGGCGCGCCCTTCAGGTTGGGATCGTGGGACAGCGAGTACTGGGTCTTGGCCATGCAGATGGGGAGCTTATCGTAACCCAGCTTGGTGAAGAGCTCGATCTTGCGCTCGGCCTCGGCCGAATAATCGACTCCGTCGGCCCCGTATATCTTGGTGGCGATGGTCTCGATCTTCTGCTTGATGGGCAGATTGAGATCGTACAGGAAACGGAAATTGCTCGGCTTGTTGCAGGCGGCCACCACGGCCTCGGCCAGT
>JBBFMI010000177.1:0-4851 GCA_037478635.1 Candidatus Geothermincolales bacterium
CTATTACCGCGAGGAGGACTTAAAGGAGGGCAAGCTGCTCAGCCTGCTCTGGAAGCCCAACCTGAAGTACGCCTGGGATAACGGGGTGGCCATAGGCAGGTACTTGGCCGAACTGAAGGAGGGCCGCATCATCGCCAGGAAGTGCAACAAGTGTCGGAGGATAATGCTTCCCCCCCGGATGTTCTGCGAGCTCTGCTGGAGGCCCACCGACGAGTGGGTGTACGTGGAGGACACCGGCACGGTGAACACCTTCTCCATCTGTTACATCAACTGGGACGCCTCGAGGCTCCCCGAGGGGGCGCGGCCCCACATCCCGGCGGTCATCGAGATAGACGGCGCTTCGCCCGGCATGGGGATCCTCCACAAGCTGGGAGAGGTGGAGCCGGAGGAGGTGCGCATCGGGATGCGGGTTAAGGCGGTGTGGAAGGACCCGGCGGAGAGAGAGGGGTCCATCACCGACATCCTGTACTTCAAGCCGGAAGGGAGGGAGTGAGATGGGCCTTTCGGAGAGGATAGAGCGCAACGTGGACCTCACCTATTTCGAGGGCGAGATACCGGTGGAGTACGTCTACACCTACGGACTGGGCCTGGAGAAGTTCTTCCGGGCCTTGAAGGACAAGGGCGCGTTCACGGCTTCGCGATGCCCCCAATGCGGCTTCGTATATTTGCCCTGCCGGATCTTCTGCGAAAGGTGTTTCTCCCGGATGGAGGACACCTTCGAGCTCCCGGGCACCGGCAAGGTCTATTCCTTCACCGTGGTCCACCGGGGCATGGACGGCTCTCCCAAGCGGGAGCCGGCGGTGGTGGCGTTGATCGACTTGGACGGGGCGGATACCCGCCTGGTCCATTACCTGGTGGATGTCGAACCGGGCTCGGTCAGGATCGGGATGCCCGTGAAGCCGGTGCTAAGGCCCCGGGATGAGCGCCGCGGCCATATCGAGGACATCCTGGGGTTCAGCCCAGCCTGAAAAGGTCCTTGACGAGGGCCCTCACGGGATCCGTGCACGGGATGGGAAAGGGCCTGGTTTGCAAAGCCGTCGTGGTTGGATGACATCAAGGTGACAGGAAACAGGGCGGAGGAGACTCTCTCCTCCGCGTTTCACCTCGTGGCCGGTGGCGGAAAACGTCCCTTTTCCGGCGGGGGCGTTTTCCTGGAGCGTCCAGAGTTGACGGAAGCAGGGAGGAGAGGAGAGATGCAGGAGGTGGCGTTCGATCTCGACGAGGAGAAGAGGCTTTTCCGGGCCTCGGTCAGGGATTTCGCCGAGAGGGAGATAAGGCCCAGGGTCGAGGAGCTGTGGGAGACCGGCGAGTTCCCCTACGACATCGTGCGGAAGATGGGGGAGATGGGCCTCATGGGGATACCCTGGCCCGAGGAGTACGGGGGGTCGGGAGGAGACTATCTCTCCTACGTCATAGCGGTGGAGGAGATAGCGAGGGTCGACGGGGCTTGCGCCATCACCCTGGAGGCCCACATATCGTTGGGCTCCAGCCCGATCTACTACTTCGGAAGCGAGGAGCAGAAGCGGGAGTGGCTGGTGCCCCTGGCGAGGGGCGAGAAGCTGGCGGCCTTCGGCCTCACCGAGCCGGAGGCGGGTTCCGATGCCAAGAACACCAAGACCAGGGCGGAACTGGTGGACGGACAGTGGGTGATCAACGGCACCAAGTGCTTCATCACCAACGCGGGAACCGAGATCTCCGCGGGCGTTACCATCACCGCGGTGACCGGGATGGGCGAGGACGGCAGAAAGGAGATATCCAACATCTTCGTCCCCACCGGGACCCCCGGATACCAGATCGGGCCGAAATACCGGAAGATGGGATGGCACGCGTCCGACACCAGGGAGCTCAACTTCTCCGATTGCCGGGTCCCCGAGTCCAACCTGATCGGCAAGAGGGGAGAGGGGTTTAAGCAGTTCCTGTACTGCCTGGACGGGGGAAGGATAGCCATCGCCGGCCTGGCGGTGGGCACCGCCCAGGGAGCTTTCGAGGAGGCCCTGAGGTACTCCAAGGAGAGGGTGCAGTTCGGAAAGACCATCTCCCACTTCCAGGCGATCCAGTTCAAGCTGGCCGACATGGCCACCGAGATCGAGCTGGCCCGGACCCTCACCTACCGGGCGGCGGCCATGAGGGACGCGGGGAGGCCGCATGCGAAGGAGGCGGCCATGGCCAAGCTGTTCGCATCGGAGATGTGCATGCGCGTCACCACGCAGGCGGTCCAGGTCTTCGGCGGCTACGGCTACATGGACGAGTATCCCGTGTCCCGCTACTTCCGGGACGCCAAGGTCCTGGAGATAGGGGAGGGTACCTCCGAGGTCCAGAGGATGGTGATCGCCCGCGAGCTGGGCCTGCCCTGATCCATTTACGGTCGGGAAGTCAAGGCGGGGGATTTGGATATGTGACAACGGAGTATTACTTGCAGGCACGCCTTGCCCGGGCGCGTCCATATGGGCGATATTTACACGGGATAAAGCGCATCGAGCCATCCCGAGGCAGTAAGGCGGCATCGGAACGAGGAGGTCGATGAGATGAGGGAAACCGTGATAGTGAGCTCGGCCAGGACCCCCTTCGGGAGGATGGCGGGGATGCTCAAGGACTTCACCGCCCAGGAGCTGGGCGGAATGGCCATAAGGGAGGCCCTGAGGAGGGCAAGCGTCGACCCGGCGTCGGTGGACTGCGTGATCATGGGGCAGGTCCTTCTCGCCGGCCAGGGCCAGATAACCGCCCGGCAGGCGGCCATCAAGGGCGGCATACCCAAGGAAGTGTGGTGTATCAACGTTAACAAGGTGTGCATCTCTTCCATGAGCGCCCTGGAGATGGCCGACCAGATGATAAAGCTCGGCCAGGCGGAGATCGTGGTGGTGGGTGGGCAGGAGTCCATGACCAACGCCCCCTACCTGGTGCCCAAGGCCCGCCTGGGTTATCGGATGGGCAACGGCGTCCTGGTGGACAGCATGATCCACGACGGCCTGTGGGATGCCTTCGAGAACGTGCACATGGGAAAGGGATCGGATATATGGGCCCGCAAGTACGGGATAACCCGGGAGCAGATGGACCTGGTGGGGGCTCGCAGCCACCAGAGGGCGGCCGAGGCCACGGAGAAGGGCCTGCTGCGGGAGGAGATAGTCCCGGTGGAGATCCCCCAGAAGAAGGGAGAGCCGATCGTATTCGACCGGGACGAGGGCATAAGGCCGGACACCACGGTGGAGGTCCTGGCCAAGCTGAAGCCGGCCTTCGACGAGGAAGGCCTGATCACGGCGGGAAACGCCTCCCAGATCAACGACGGCGCCTGCGCGGCGGTGGTCATGAGCTCCGACAAGGCCAGGGAGCTGGGCCTGGAGCCCCTGGCCACGGTGGTCTCCTACGGCTGGAGCGCCGGCGAGTTCGCTGACCTCCATCCCCATCCCGGCCTGGCGATCCTCAGCGCCCTCAAGAAAGCCGGCCTCGAGGTGAAGGACCTCAAGCTGGTGGAGATAAACGAGGCCTTCGCCAGCGTGGTTTGGCGTTCCTGCCAGATCCTGGGGCTTGATCCCGAGAAGATGGAGAACGTCAACGTAAACGGGGGCGCCATCGCCCTGGGGCACCCCATAGGGGTAAGCGGCATCCGCATAGTCACCACCCTGGCCTACGAGCTGCGCCGCCGCGGTGGCGGGTATGGAGCGGCCGGCATCTGCGGTGGAGGCGGCCAGGGGGACGGGATGGTGATAAGAGTGGGTTAGTGTGATAATATCCTCGCGGTCGACTGGCCGGTGGACTTACGGTTGAAACCCCTGGCCCTCCGACCCGGAGGGGATCCTCGGGACGACGCCGGTGGAGGACGTCGGGAAGAAGGAGGTCGAGATGTACGAACTGACCGAGGAACAGAAGATGCTCCAGCAGACGGTGCGGCAGCTGGCCAAGGAGAAGGTGGAGCCCAGGGCGGCGGAGATAGACGCCAAGGGGGAATATCCCTGGGACATGTTCGAGCTTCTCAAGGAGAACGACCTGCTCTCCCTTCCCTATCCCGAAGAGCTGGGTGGTTCCGGGGCCGACCTCATGAGCATCTGCATAGCCATCGAGGAGCTCGCCAAGGTCTGCACCAGCACCAGCCTGATCCTGGGAGTGAACAAGCTCGGATCCACCCCCATACTGCTTGCCGGCAACGACGAGCAGCTCAAGAAGTACATCCCGCCCCTGGCCCGGGGCGAGAAGCAGTGCGCCTTCGGGCTCACCGAGCCGGGAGCTGGCTCCGACGCGGCGGCCATGACCACCCGAGCGGTGAGGAAGGGGGACGTATACGTCATCAACGGACAGAAGTGCTTTATCACCAACGGGGGCATCGCCGACATCTACACCGTGTTCGCCAAGACCGACGAGAGCGCCGGGGTCAAGGGAATATCCGCCTTCATCGTGGAGAAGGATTTCCCCGGGTTCGAGGTGGGGAAGAAGGAGAGCAAGATGGGCATCCGTGGCTCCCAGACCACTGAGCTCATCTTCACCGACATGGAAGTGCCCGCCGAGAACCTCCTGGGGAAAGAGGGGGAGGGCTTCAAGATCGCCATGATGACCCTGGACAAGGCGAGGGTGAACGTGGCATCGAATTCGGTGGGCATCGCCCGCGCCGCCTTCGAGGCGGCGGTGGATTACGCCAAGCAGAGGGTGCAGTTCGGCCGTCCCATCGCCGAGAACCAGGCCATCCAGTTCATGCTTGCGGACATGTCCATGGAAATCGAGGCCGCCAGGCTCATGTACATGAAGGCCGCATGGCTGGAGACCCAGGGGGCGAACTTCACCCGCGAGGCGGCCTACGCCAAGACCTTCTGTTCGGACATGGCCATGCGCGTGACCACCGACGTGGTGCAGGTCTTCGGCGGG
>JBBFMI010000178.1:0-4844 GCA_037478635.1 Candidatus Geothermincolales bacterium
CCCATCCCGGATCGATGACGCTCACCGCCTACGACTCTTGATGATAAAGGATGGCAGAACATGGAAAACTCATAATTTCCAGGGTTCCACATCCCATGACAACAGAAGACAATGTCTTGCCCTTTTTAGTTCACCCCTGAAGACCATGGCTCGATTGGCGGCAAAACGCTGTCCTTGAACCGAAAGGCGCCCCATGGAAATGGGATCACCATCAGCTCGAAGGAAGCACGGGCGAGGGTACCCTGATATCGCTTAATTCCCGCACCTTCGATTCCTTGATTTGCTCAGTCCTGCAACTTTACCTCCACTGTGCAGTGGCTTGGCCTGATTTCCATATAGTATGTCCCGGGCCGAAGGTAAAGGGTTTTTTGGTGCTGGCCTGGCTCCAGCGCATTCGCACCCGCCTGGGCTTTGCCGTCCGGCGAATACACCATGATGGTCACGGAGGCATCTTTGTCCCCCACGAGATTGTAATAAAGCGTCTGCATTCCGGTTTTTACCTGAAAATTCTCGGTCTTGGTATCAGCACTCACCGTGGTAGAAAAAACGTATTCCTGGGGCGACGTTTCCTGAGGCGTGCTGTCAGTGGCGATCTTCTGCGCTTCCTCCTTTTCTCCTGCCTCACCGCTTTCCTTTTTGGATCCGCAGCCCGTGGCCGCCACGGTCAGCAGGATGAGCATCAAAATCCCGACGATAAGGACAAAAAAACCAGGCCTTCCCTTTCCGACCATTGCCTACCTCCTTTTATCGTCGCCTTTTAACGTCTTTAACGTCATAGTACAGGTTTCAGCATCTGTTAACAATCGTGAGGGCAACCCGAGTCCATTTCATCAGATAAGCTACACGGGCAGGTCAGAATCGAGCACCGCGTTGGAATCTACCAGGAACCGTCCGGCTTTCCTTGAAGCCTCTCTTTATCGTGTTACTGTATCCACATTCCACCCGATGAGACTGGATACCAGGAATCCTCAGTCCACGACGGGGCCTGAAATCAGGGAGGCCGGGATGGTTCCTTTTTGATACGGGTGGCACAGGCTCAATGTTCAAAAGTCGAGAAGATGGACTGACAAGCGGTCGAGCTCGCAAGGGGACGTAAAAACAAGGCCGGGAGTTTTTAGGCTCGTGTCAAGGCCATAAGGAATCTTGGGCTTCCCGTTATCGCGGTTGTCTCTGCGATCCTCAAGAGCTATCAACCGTGGCAATGACCGCCCGTTTCCCCGTGCCGGCCTCAGGTGCCCCGGGACCCGGAATGGTCACATACGTTCATCCCGCAAGCCAGTTCTCCCCGGGACAGGGCGCGGGCCACTTCCTCAAGCCCACCCTGGACCCCGGTGATGACCTCGATGCCCAAAGAGCGGAAGAGGTCCACCGCCCGGGTGCCCATCCCACCGGATACCATGTGGGTCACTCCCCATTCCTTGAGCAGGGAAGGGAGGGTCCCCGGCGCATGACCGGGATTCGGCACCCGCCTGACCAGCTCCACCTCCGTACCTTCGGTCCGGTAAAGGGCGAACTCCTCGCAATGGCCGAAGTGGGAGCAGACTTCTCCCCTCTCCGCCGCAATACAGATGAGCATTTCTCCTCCCTCTATCACCTATTCCCCTATCCTCCGTTTCTCCCTAAACCGTTAAAGCCTTTCCCCCGATGATAATCATGTATAGAGCATATGTCCAATATTTCGACGGCGTGCCGCTGGCCCGCGGAATCTGCGCCCTCACCCCTCGTGGTTCACCCTTCCCGCTTAACCACGTCGGAAAGCAAGATGATACCTTGAGATCACGCCATCGGACGAGAAGACTGTATACCCATTCTCCCCATAACCTCATCGTAGAGCCGCCTGAGGAGATCCGCAGCTCCGCCTTCGAGGACATCCATGGGGGTCACACACAACCTCGCCGCCTCCGCCAGCTCCTCGATATAAGGAATCTCCGCCACCACTTCCACGCCCCGGCAAAAGCACTCCGCCCGGATCCGCTTCGCCTCCTCCTCGTTCAAGTCGCACTTGTTGATGCACACCAGGGAAGGTATCTGGAAAAAACTGACGGTATCGAGGACGCGCGCCAGATCGTGCCTCCCGGAAAGGGTAGGTTCAGCGACCACGAGGACCATATCGGCGCCGCTCACGGAGGCTATGACCGGACAGCCGATCCCGGGAGAGCCATCCACCAGGATCAGGTCGTAGCCTTCCTCGACAGCCAGGGCCTGGGCTTCCATGCGCACCTGGGAAACCACTTTTCCCGAAGCCTCTTCTCCCAATGCCAAGCGGGCCCAGACCATCTTTCCGTAAGGCGTCTCGCCCACGAATATCTCTCCCCCCGCGGGCTCCTCCATGCTCACCGCGCCAGCCGGGCAGACACGCTCGCACAGGCCGCATCCCTCGCAGGCATGTCTTTCCACTTGGAACCCGCTTATGGCCCCGAAGCGGCAAACCTTCTGGCATTCTCCGCAATACGTACATATCTCGGGGTCGATGCTCGCCTTGCGGGAGACGTTCACGACATAAGACCTGATCGTCCTGGGCCTGAGCAAGAGGTAAAGATTGGGGGCTTCCACGTCACAGTCGGCGACAAGCGTCCTCTCCACCTGCTCCGCCAGGGCTGCCGTCAAAGTGGTCTTTCCCGTTCCCCCTTTGCCGCTCAGTACCACCAGCTGCTTCACCGACATATCCTCCGACTCCCAAGCCCTCTTTAGGTGATCAGGCTTGATGGGCTTTGCCGATCACTTAACGATCGGATGGCGATCAGGATTACCCACTCCATCCTTCGTGCTCCTGCCCCTGTTCAATAACTCCTCCACCTCTTCCTCCACCCTCCGGAACACGTGGATGAAACGGCCCCTCCATTCCGGTATCTCCTCCACGAGGTTAAGACCCCTTGAATAGAGAAGGGAATACTCCCGCCTATAGGGTATGCGCAGGTGCACCTGCAAGCCGTTGGACACGCACCACGTCTCAACCCCGCATCCACCGGGGATGTACTTGTTGATGATCACGCCGTGGGGAACGCCCAGCTCCTGTACCATCTGGAGGGCCATGCCCAGGTCGTGGAGGCCGAACTGGGTGGGCTCGGTGACCAACAAGCAGTAATCGGCTCCCCGCACCGTCTCCATGACGGAGCAACCCGTGCCCGGCCCTCCATCGAGGATGTTCACCGCCCCCTCCTCGAACCTCTCCTTGAGTCTTTGCACTATGGGGGTAGCCCTGGGCTCACCGATCTTAAGAACGCCCTGGCAGAAACGGATCACCTCACTCCCGCTTTTTCCCCTTGCGGATCCGCACTCCACGCTGCCGATGGTCACGGATTCCTCTCTAACCGCGTCGTTCGGACAGAGCAGGGAGCAACCTCCGCAGGAATGACAGAGTTCGTCGAAGACCATGATCCGGTTCCCCGCTAACGCCAGGGCGTTGAAAGCGCAAAAATCCACGCAGGTGCGACAAAGATCGCATTTCTCGGGATCCACCCTGGGCACCGCCAGCTCCACTTGCTCCGTGTACCTGATCTCGGGGCGAAGGAAGAGATGGTCGTTGGGTTCTTCCACGTCGCAGTCGATAAGGCGGACCTGGAGGCCTTCCCCCGCCAGGGCCAGGGCGAGGTTCACGGCCACCAGCGTCTTGCCGGTGCCACCCTTCCCGCTGACAACGGCGATCACCAACGCCATCCGCCCCTTCCACCGCATCCACCGCGGCCCCGACCGCCTCCACGCCCCCTACCGGGGATCATTCCCGATCCGGGGTATAGGAATCCCTTGCCAGGCATGCCTCCCGCGGGTCCCATGACTGAACCCGAGGAAGAGGGAGGCTGGCCCGGCATGGCGCTACCGGGCTCACCGGAAGGGCCCCGCATGCCGAAATGACCTCCCACGGTGGGGGCGGAAGTGGCCCTCATACCCCCGGCCCTGAATTCCTCGACTGCCTGCCTGATGGTACCGGAGACACCCGTGAACGCGGCGACACCGGCCTGGTTGAGAACCTCGAAAGCGTTGGGCCCCAGGTTTCCCGTGAGGACGGCTTTCGCTCCCCGATCCACCACCATCTGGGCAGTCCCGATGCCAGCGCCACCGCCAGATGATAGGTTGAGATTGGGTACTGCCTCGAAATCCAGGGTTTCGGTGTCCACGAAAAGCAGGTAGGCGCAGCGCCCGAAGCGTGGGTCCACCGCGCTATCCAGATCCGGCCCACTCGAGGAAACCGCTATTTTCACCGTCTTACCTCCTTGCTCCTGCCCTCCCGATCCTTCCGGAAGGGCTCGCCCTTCCCGCGGATGACCATTCCCGGGGTGAGACTCCCATTGGCTGGTCTACCATGGCCAGGTCCAAATAGACCTGATCAGGCGCTCGATGCCATATCCGGGCTATCAAGCCGCTCTCACGCTCAGCAACGCTCTCCCACCATGGGACTCCCACACCGAGGATAACGCTTGCTGGAACACGGTATCCCTCTCTGGTGCGGCTCACTGTAACCGCATCGAGGGCACGTGCACCGGGAACTTCCGCCCAGCCCGCGCCCTCGCTCCGGTCGGCCCGAACCGCTACCTCCTCCCCTTCCGAACGGGGACATCCTCACCACCTTCTCTCTGAGAGGTCGATAAGGCTAACTTATTGTTAGAACCCTCGATCCCCGCGATTCCCAGCATCTTCCAATGGATAGAAGTGGCGACGTCTCCCACCTGTCACGGACAAAATGGAGGCGACCATGGCGTCAACTGCCTCCTATTCGTAAGTCTCGATGGCGCCAACGTCGCAAAGCTCGCTTATCCGGCGGTCGTACGGTATACGGCTCAGTAACGGCACCCCCATGTCCTCGACAATCCGTTCCGTGCCCTCGCCCCCGAAAAGCTCGAAAGTTT
>JBBFMI010000179.1:0-4775 GCA_037478635.1 Candidatus Geothermincolales bacterium
GAGGAATGGGACCGGGCCTTCAGGATGGCCAGCGAGGCCGACCTGTTCCTGGTGGCGGGCACCTCGGCGCTGGTGTACCCGGCCGCCATGCTACCCCGCCTGGCCCACGAATCCGGGGCCTTGATCGTCGAGATAAACCCGGAACCCACGCCGGTGACCCCCATGGCCGCCATTCGCATCCCCCTTCCAGCGGGCAGGTTCTTCTCCGCGTTTTCTCTCCAAGGTGAGGTCGGGGAGAGCCGTTAAGGTCAAGGGGAGGCTCCGGATTCCACGAACTGGAAAAGATATTCATGGTCGATTGGCCGTGGAGGTCCGCGAGCGGACGAGGGATTCCCCGGCCGCGGAAAGGGTTCGAGGCCTTGGTCCTCGGCGTACCTGTATCTGCCTGTGCGGGGGAGTGACCGGGACGGACAGCGCCGGGCTTCTTTAAACGGCGTATCGGTGGAGACGTTGCCAGCTTGACCCGATGTAGCGCTGCGGATGCCGGTGATTTCCCCTTGACCTAATGACCCTGGGATCATTTCCCAGGTTCTTCCAGAGGGATTGCGGGAGCTTACGTCCCCGGTGGAAACGGGGTCCCGCCGTCAGTAGGGGGAGATCAGGCAGCGATGGCAGACATTAAATAGGCTCCGACCTCGATCCGGCTGGCGCGCATGACCTCGCATTGGAGGGCGTGAAGGCAAACCGGGCACTGGTCAGTCCGTCATCGCGGACCTCTTCCGCATGCGGAAAAAGGAGACGAGCATGGAATAATCTACCAGGCTCGCCATGGCCTTCAGGTAGGTGTTCACCCCCATCTCCTCTGCCGCCGCGGGCGCGTTCAGCCCTCCCGCCACCACGATGCTCGCCCGGTCCCTGGGACAGGGGACTTCGGCGCAGGCCTGTCCTGGCTTTCCCAGCAGTATCAACCCTCCCATGCCGGCCTTCTTCATCTCCTCTATTATCTCCGCGGCGCGGTCGTGGGCACTGGCGGGAATGAGGCGAAAAGAAGCGCAGATCCTCCCCTCGCCGCTTTCGGCCGCCGCGTGCACGCTGGTCATCTTGCCCTTGATGAATATCTCGATGGGATCGAGGGTAGATCCGGAGTAGCTGATTATCTCCACGAAGCGCCGGGGCCTTCCCCCCTGGATCTCGAGCAGGCCGCCGAAACTGGATTCCACCGGGATCCCGTGGCGGAGGAGAACGGCGTTGAGGGTCACGCTGCAGACGGTGCCCCACCCCACCATCCCGGTGGGGACCTCTATCCCCCCGATCCTTTCTCCCGCGCCCGCCCTTATGACCAGGTGGGACATGGATAGGCCTGCCTGGAAGACGGGCCTCATAGCCTCGATGGCCCTGGGCTCCTGTTCCCTGGGGAAGAAGGTGATGTTGATCACCACCTTGCCCTTGCGGGTGCCAAGGTCGAAATCCGACTGCCAGGCCAGTTCGTCGATGCGCGCGTTCACGAATCCCAGTCGCTCCACCGCCATGGCGCCGTCCAGCTCCCTGCGCCCCTTTTCCGTTATGACCCTGCCGCTCCTTCCCGCCAGCTTCGTGTATCCCCTTTCGTCGAGGTGAAGCAGGTGATAGCGGACGGTCCTCTCGTTGAGCTCTATGCCCCTGCTCGCCAGCTCCTGGGAGATCACCCTGGCGCCCAGGGGTTTTCCCGCCTCTTCCAGGACCTCCAGGATGGCCAGCGTTTTCCTGTCCAGCAACTCGCCCTCCTTTCATCGGCAAACATTTACCTATTTAGATATTGATATTCAGTCATAAATGGAATATATTCGGCAATAGGTTACCGATTGCCTATTAAGGTCACGGCCTAATTCCAGTTTATCACCGGTAAGAAAGGAGACGTAGATGGGAAGGCGGATAGTCCCCCGGGAGGAATACTGCATGGGTTGCAGGCTGTGCGAGATAAACTGCATCGTCCAGCGGGCTCCCGGGCGCGACATCTTCAGGGCTTTCCTCGGACGGCAAAGGCCGTCCAGCAGGGTGAAAGCCCAAGAAAGAGGGCCCCTGTCGTTTGCCCTTCAGTGCCGGCATTGCGATGATGCCGCCTGCGTGACGGCCTACCTTTCCGGGGCGCTCCGAAAGGACGAAGTTTCCGGCGTGGTCACGCATGACCCAGAAAGGTGCGTGGGCTGCTGGACCTGCATCCTGGTATGCCCGTTCGGTGTCGTCATGAGAGAGGAGGGCGGGAAAAAGGCGGTGAGCAAGTGCGATTTCTGTTCTCACCTGGAGGTGCCCGCGTGCGTGCGGGGATGCCCGAACGAGGCGTTGGTCGTAGTGGACGTGGATGGTTAGCGGATTCCCCGGGTAATCCGCTGGCCCTGATCCAGTGGTCGCCAGCCGGAACGACTGGAGGACTTGCGGGACGATTCGGGTCGAACGGCCTGGGGCATCGACCGGAGGTCCTGGGAAAGAGGCTTGGGCATCCAGGCAACGAGGAGCGATGAGATGAAAAGCTACAGGTACGTGATCGTGGGGAACTCGGTGGCAGCGGTGAACGCCTGCGAGGCCATACGGGAAGTCGACCGCGAGGGCAGCGTCGCGGTGTTCAGCGAGGAGAGATACCACTGCTACTCGAGGCCCCTCATCTCTTACCTCCTCGCGGGGAAGATAAGGCCCGCCGCTATGTACTACCGGCCGAGGGATTTTTACCGGAAACTGGGGGTGGATTTCAGGCGCGGCGAGAAGGTGGTGTCGATCGCGCCCGGAAAGAAAGAGATGGCCACCGCCACGGGCGAAAGGATCGGGTGGGAGAAGATCCTGCTGGCCACCGGTTTCAGGCCCCTTGTCCCGGGCGTGGAAGGTCTTTCCGACGCGGGATTTTTCACCTTCGTCAGCTGGGACGACGCCCGAAGGTTGATGGGAGTGGCAAAAGCTGGAAAGAGCGCGCTGGTCATGGGCGCCGGCCTTATAGGCATGAAGGCGGCGGAGGCATTGCACGCCCGGGGCGTGAGGGTGACGGTGGTGGAAAGGGCGGAGAGGATCCTGCCCGCCGCCCTGGACGATCACGCGTCGGAGATGGTGGCGGGGCGTTGCAGGGCCCAGGGGCTGGAATTGCTCACCGGAAGAAGCGTCGTTTCGGTGGAGCCTGCGGGAAAACACGGGGGAAGGGCGCTTCTCGACGACGGCTCGGAGGTGGCGTACGACCTGCTGGTAGTGGCCGTGGGCGTGAGGCCCCGGGTGGAACTGGCCGAGGAAGCGGGGCTGGGCCTGAGGGATGGCGCGGTGGAAGTGGACGCCCACCAGCGGACTTCCCATCCCGGCGTCTACGCCGCCGGGGACCTGGCCGCGGCGTTCGACCTGGTGAGGGGAAAGCCTGCCGTCAACGCCCTCTGGCCCGTGGCGGCCCTCCAGGGGAAGTTCGCGGGGTGGAACATGGCGGGAAAGACGGTGGCCTTTCCCGGCGGAAACCCCATGAACTCGGTGGAGTTCTTCGGGCTTCCCGTTCTCTCGGCGGGCGTGGTCAATCCGCCCGACGGGTCTTACCGGGTCCTGGCGCGCGAGGACGGGGAGGGATATCGAAAGGTGGTCGTCAAGGGAGACAGGCTGGTGGGCATGCTGGTGGCCGGGGACATAGAGGGAGCCGGGATCCTCACCGCCCTCATAAGGGAAGGGGTGAGCGTGAAGGGTTTTATGACCTCCCTGGCGGAGCCAGGCCTCGATCTGGCCCGCCTGCCGGCGCGCTTCAGGAAGGAGAGGATCTCTGTGGGATGCCGGGGATGGGGCGCGGACGGAGATGGACGCACGGGAAGGGAGGTGTCGTCCGCGTGTTGAGGGAGACGGTTCTCCGCGACGACAAGGATTACTCTTCCTGCTCGATCTTCGGGATGATGAGCCCTTCGGGCAGGAGGATAAACGGCGAGCCCATGATCCGGGCGATGGCCAACATGAAGGAGAGGAGTAACGGGCTCGGGGGCGGTTTTGCGGCTTACGGGATATATCCCCAGTTCCGCGACCTTTACTGCTTCCACGTCATGTTCGACGACCACGTGGCGAGGAGACAGTCGGAGGATCTCCTAAAGATCGGCTTCGAGGTGTTCCACTCGGAGCCCATTCCCACCCGGCCCTGCGAGGGGGTGGACAATCCACCGCTTCTCTGGAGGTATTTCGTCCTTCCCCGCCCTTCCGATGGTTGCCGGGAAGGGGAGGAAGACCGGGTGGTGAGGGCGGTTATGGAGATAAACATGAAGGTGGACGGGGCCTTCGTTTTCTCCAGCGGGAAGAACATGGGCGTGTTCAAGGGCGTCGGCTTCCCCGAGGACATCGGGCGGTTTTTCCGGCTGGACGAGTACGAGGCATACCTGTGGACCGGACACGGGAGGTTCCCCACAAACACCCAGGGGTGGTGGGGAGGTGCCCATCCCTTCAACATCCTCGATTGGTCCGTGGTGCACAACGGGGAGATATCCTCCTACGGCATCAACCGGCGTTTCCTGGAGATGCACGGTTACGCTTGCACCCTTCACACCGATACCGAGGTGGTGGCCTATGCCGTCGACCTTCTCCTGCGCAGGCACGGGCTGGGGATCGAGGAGATGGCCGCCGTGTTCGCACCTCCTCTCTGGAGCGAGATAGACCGCATGGAGGAAGGGGAAAGGAGGCTCTACACGGCTATAAGGCAGACCTATGGTTCCCTCCTGCTGAACGGGCCCTTCAGTGTCATCATAACCAACAGGAGCCAGATGATAGGACTCACCGACCGGATCAGGCTTCGCCCGCTGGTGGTGGGCGCCGGCAAGGATTTCGTCTACATCTCTTCCGAGGAGGCTCCCATGCATCTGGTG
>JBBFMI010000180.1:0-4767 GCA_037478635.1 Candidatus Geothermincolales bacterium
GAGGAGGTGATGCCAGGGGGTAGGTGGACCTTGTCTGCGCGAAGGGACCGGGACAAACCGCGTACCAGCGGAGTTTCTCGGCAGCAGACAAAGAGTGGCTCTCGACAATAGCTTTGCAGACCAGGTTCCCCCGGCCTTCCGAGCCGACCGGCCGGGAACCGGAATGCCCGGGGGCCCGGAGCCAACGGGCAAGAGGGTCAAAGGGGCCGAGCGCGATAGGCGCGACGCCTGAAGTCCGGAGAAGACGTTTCGGAGGTGAACTGCCATGGACGCAACCACCCAGGAGATGCAGGGAAAGGCCAGCGCCGGCACCAGGAAGTACCTGACCTTCGTCCTGGGCGAGGAGGAATACGGCCTGGAGATCCTGAAGGTGAAGGAGATCATAGGGCTCATGGAGATCACCCGCGTGCCCCAGATGCCGGACTTCGTGCGCGGGGTGATCAACCTCAGGGGACGCATCATCCCGGTCATAGACCTGCGGAGCAGGTTCGGCCTGCCCGAGCAGGAGGACACCCGCGAGACCTGCATCATCGTGGTCGACCTCAGCGGCGTCCTCATGGGAGTGGTGGTGGACCGGGTATCGGAGGTCCTGGACCTCAACCCCGGGGACATCGAGGAGACCCCCGAGTTCGGGGCGGAGGTGGACACCGCCTTCATCACCGGCATGGGCAAGTACGGGGACAGGGTGATCATGCTCCTGGACATAGGCAAGGTGCTCCTGGGCGAGGAGATGGCCGCCCTGTCGCGCTTCGCCGAGCAGGAAGGATAAGGGAATTTTGGGGGTGATAAAGGTGCTGGGAAGAATCAGGCTGGGCGCCAAGATCCTCCTCTCCTTCGCCCTCTGCGTGGCGGTACTGGTAGTGGTGGGCGTGGTGGGGATTACGGGGATCAACTCAGTGCGCCACGGCGTGGATGAACTGGGTGAGGACGCCCTCCCCTCGGTGGAGGCCCTCAACCAGATCGACATAGGGATGAACGAGGTCCTGGTGGGGACCCGGGGGCTGTGCATCGGGCGGATATTCAAAGACCCCGCCACCCGCCAGGCCCAGTTCGACTACATCGCCGGCACCGGGCAGTACCAGGGGACCGGCTTCTCCCGCATCGAGGAGAACATGAAGGAGTACGAGCCGCTACCCAAGACCCCTGGGGAGGCTTCCCTCTGGGAGCAGTTCAAGCCCCAGTACCAGGCCTTCGCCGACGAGACCAAGGCCTTCGTGGCCGCGGCCCGGGAGTACGAGTCCCTCCTTATAGCGGGGGCGGACGAAGACGACCCCCGGGTGCAGGAGCTGGACACCCGCGTCGAGGACCTGATGCTATCCGCCCGGGAGAAGTGGAAGCCGGCCAACGCCACCCTGGACCAGCTGGTGGAGGAGAACATGGCCGCGGCCAATGCCTCCGATGATGAAGCCCACTCCGCCGGCTCCCGGGCCAGCCTGGTCTCGGTGGTGATCCTGGTGGTGGGCGCCCTGGCCGCCCTGCTCATCGGCCTTTACTTCTGGAAAAACGTGAAGGGGATCCTCTCCGGGCTCATGGGCGAGACCGAGCGCCTGACCAAGGCGGCGGTGGAGGGCGACCTGGACGCGCGGGCGGACCTCGAGAAGGTCAACTTCGAGTTCCGGCCCATCCTGGAGGGCTTCAACGCGGTAATGGACCGCATGGTGGGTTACCTTGAGAACCTTCCTGCGCCGTTCATCATCATAGACCGGGAATTTAATATCAAGTACACCAATAACACCGCGTCCCAAGCCATCGGCCTTCCCAAGGAGCAGTTGAAAGGCGACAAGTGCTATCGGCACGTGAATGGCAGTGATTGCCAGACACAGAACTGCGCCGTACAAAAAGCCATGCAGGAAGGCATCATGACAAGAAGCGAGATGACCGCACGTCCGGGTGGAAGATCTGATATGGAAGTGGCCTATGTTGGGCTTCCCGTGAAGGACAATTCCGGAAACGTTGTTGCCGGCGCAGAAATGGTCACCGACCTCACGGAGATAAAGCGGGCCGCCCGCCGGGCGGAAAAGCTCGGCGCCTTCCAGTCCCAGGAGACGCAGAAGCTCATATCCGTCATGGAGTCCCTATCCCAGGGCGACCTGGACACCTCCCTCTCGGTGGACGAGGGCGACGAGGACACCCGGGAGGCGAGGGAGATCTACCTCAAGATCAAGGAGAGCCTGGACCGGCTCCTGGACTACCTGAGGCGCATGGCCGAGGTGGCAAGGAAGATAGCCCAGAGGGACCTGGACCAGGAGGTGACTCCCCTCTCCGACAGGGACGCCTTCGGCACCGCCTTCCGGGAGATGATCGAGAACCTCAACCAGGCCCTGGCCCAGGTGAGGGAGGCGGCCACCCAGACCGCAGGGGCATCGGAGCAGATATCGGACTCCTCCCAGTCCCTGGCCCAGGGGGCCTCGGAGCAGGCCTCCAGCCTGGAGGAGGTGACCGCCTCGGTGGAGGAGATAGCCGGCATGAGCCGCCAGAACGCCGAAAGCGCCGAGGAGGCAAGAAAGCTCGCCCAGGAGGCCAAGGTCCAGGCCGACCGGGCGGGTCAGGCGGTGGAGAGGATGAACCGGGCCATCTCCGAGATCAAGGCCTCATCCGACGAGACGGCCAAGATCATAAAGACCATAGACGAGATAGCCTTCCAGACCAACCTCTTGGCCTTAAACGCCGCGGTGGAGGCGGCCCGGGCGGGAGAGGCCGGAAGGGGATTTGCCGTGGTGGCCGAGGAGGTGCGCAACCTGGCCATGAGATCGGCGGAGGCGGCCAAGAGCACCGCGGCCCTGATCGAGCAGGCGGTGGAGGCCGCCGAGGGAGGGGTCCAGGTGTCCTCCGAGGTGGCCGGGGTGCTTTCGGAGATCAACTCCTCCTTCCAGAAAGTCTTCGAGCTGGTGGGAGAGATAGCCGCGGCGGCCCGGGAGCAGATGCAGGGCATCGAGCAGGTCAACCAGGCCATGGGAGAGATGGACAAGGTGACCCAGCAGAACGCTGCCGCCGCCGAGGAGGCCGCCTCGGCCTCCGAGGAGCTGGCGGCCCAGGCGGCCCAGCTCTCCGAGATGGTGTCCTCCTTCCGGCTGAAGGGAGGATACGACTCCACCCCCTCCGAGAGGACCGGAAGGACAAGGAGGAGGGTGCCCGCAAGGAGGAAGTCCTCTCCCCTATCCGGGGACGGGGGAGGCAGCTCTCCCTCTCCCGAGGAGGTGATACCGCTGGAGGAGGAGTTCTGAAAAGGCCGAGGGTCCGAACCGATGGCCCCCGGGCCAAAGGCCCGGGGGCCACGTTTTGCAGGGCCAAAAACATGCCCTTTTATCCCGGAGGCAATAGACCATTCATGGGATGGAAATCGATCGAGGGCCCTTTAGCCTTGGAACACGATGGCGTTTATTCGGCGCCATGGCGCGGTCCCCATCGGGAATATCACCCGGGGGACGATCTTCACCTTGTTCAAGTTCGTAGCCCGCTGTCGGCAAAAGGTGGGGCGAAGGAGGTGTGAGGCTTGTCCGTCAGAGCGATCAAGGCGACGAAGGGTTTTCTCGAGACCACCCGGGGACGCATCATGGCACTCGCCGTCGCGGTGCTGGTGCTCATGGTGCTCCTCAACCTGGCCTGGGTGGTCCCCAGCGCCAGGGAAAAGCTGGTGGAATCCAAGCGCCAGATGGTGCGGGAAGAGACCAGGACCGCCTGGTACATCCTGAGGCACTACCATCAAATGGAGGTAGAGGGCTCGATCAGCAGAGAGGAGGCCCAGAGGCTGGCCAAAGAGGCGCTCAGGTCCCTGCGCTACGGCCCGGAGGAGAAAGACTACTTCTTCGTGATCGACTTCCGCCCCGTGGTCTTGATGCACCCCTTCAAGCCGGAGATGGAGGGAAGCGACGTGTCCGACTACCAGGACCCCAAGGGCAACCGGCTCTTCCAGAAGATGGTAGAGGTGTGCTCGCGGGACGGGGAGGGGTTCGCCAACTACTTCTGGCAGTACAAGGACGACGCGAACCGCATCGTGGAGAAGACCTCCTACGTCAAGGCCTTCCAGCCCTGGGGTTGGATAGTGGGCACCGGCATCTACACCGAGGACGTGGCCGAGACGGTGAACCCGTGGAGGAATTCCATAGCCCTGGTCTTCGGCCTGATAGCCCTCTTGGGCATAATCTGCGCCTACTTCTTCACCCGTCTCATCAGCCGTAACCTGGACTCCCTCAAGCGCACCGCCAAGACCATCTATGAAGAGGCAATCCACGGGGACCTGCTGTTCCGGGGAGACCCAGAGGCGGTGGGCGAGGAATACCGCGACATAGTCAGGGAGATTAACTCCATAATCGAGCTCTTCACCCGCTACATCGAGTCGAGGCCGGCGCCCACCTTCACCGTGGACCGCGAGGGAAAGATCCGCTACGCCAATTCGGCCGGGTTGAAATTCTTAGGGGCCAGCCTGGAGCAGGTGGTGGGCAAGCCCTGCCGGGAGATCTTCCACCACAGCGCCTGCGGCACGCCGGACTGCGTGGGCGAGCGCTGCCTCTCCTCGCTCAAGTCGGCGGCGGGCGAGTTCACCCTCAACAAGGACGGAAAGGAGCTGATCATCAACGCCAACGCCCTGCCCATATTCGGCGCCGACGGCGAGGTGGAATCCTGCTTCGAGCTGATATCCGACCTGACGAAGGCAAAGCTCGAAGAGCGAAGGAAGGAGAAGGTCCAGCAGTTCCAGTCCCAGGAGACGCAGAAGCTCATATCCGTCATGGAGTCCCTATCCCAGGGCGACCTGGACACCTCCCTCTC
>JBBFMI010000181.1:0-4740 GCA_037478635.1 Candidatus Geothermincolales bacterium
TAGATCGGGAAAGGGGGTCGGAGCACGTGAAGGACGAAGGCCTCATCGGGGACATCAAGACCCTTTTCAGCGACAGGGGAACCCTTAGGGGAAAGCCTTCCTGGAGGGAGGCCGTTCGGATACTGCTGGTGAAACCGGGGGTGCAGGCGCTTCTGTTTTACAGGATTTACCATTTTCTTTACCGCAAGGGCTTGAGGCTCATCCCCGAGATCCTCTGCCGGATAAACTTCTTCCTGACCGGGGCCGAGATAGACCCGGCCGCGGAGATAGGCCCAGGATGCCATATCTGGCACACGGCGGGGGTGACCATCGGCAGGGGCGTGAAGGTGGGGAGGAACGCCTGGATCCTCCACAACGTGACCCTGGGAGGAAGGGGGGCTTCTCCCTTCAACCTGGGCGAAGAAGGTTATCCCGAGATAGGGGATAACGTGATCCTCTACACGGGGGTCACGGTGATCGGCAAGGTCAGGGTCGGAGACAACGCGGTCATAGGCGCCCATTCCCTGGTGATAACGGATATCCCGCCCGGCTGCTTGGCCGCCGGGATCCCCGCCAGGGTGATAAAATCCCCGACGCCAGGGGAAGAGAGCGGCTAAGGGCTTGCCCGCCCCGTGCCCCCGCGAACCATCTCCCTCTTGCTCGCCTCGGCCAGCAGGTGGGCCCTGCGCTGGGGCTCCGGGAGGCGGTATCCGCGGAGGCAGTCGATGACCACCCGGACGCAGAACTCGAGGTCGACCTTGTGGCCGATAGATACGTATATAGGCTTGGTCCCCTTCTTGGTGCGAAGGACTGCGCCCACCGTCTCGCCCTCGTAGATGAGGGGAGCCCAGTCGCCCGTTTCGGGTCCCGGCTCCCGGTGCTCTCCCACCAGCCTGGACTTGGCACACCCGATGGTGGGTATGCCCGTCTCCACTCCCAGGTGGCATGCCAGGCCGAAAAACCGCGGGTGTGCAAGTCCCTGGCCATCGGCGATGATGACATCGGGGGCGTTCTCCAATGAGCCCAGCGCCTCCAAAAGGGCTGGCAGTTCCCGGAAAGAAAGCAAACCCGGCACGTAAGGGAACGTCACCGCTCTTGCCGCCACCCTCTCCTCCACCACCCGAAGGGTACGGTATTCCATCACCACCACCGCCGCCAGGGCCACCTTCCTGTCGGTCGAATAAGACAGGTCGGTGCCGGCCACCAACCTTATCTCCTCGGGTTTTAGGGCCCTTGCCCGGCTCACGAGGCTCCGGAGCCTCTCCTGGATGGATCTTGCTTGGGCCACGCTGATCCTGGGCCCGGGACCGCCTCCCGCCCCATCGGCAGACCGGGAGACCGAACGGGGAATGCCACGGACCTCCGGGGTAGGCGCCTCCGCGCCGGATCTGGACATGGAAGGCATCATTCCTCTTCGTCGTGGCGAGGGTTCTCCCTCACCACCTTGATGGCCTTAGCAATCGCCACCGTTATGTCGGCCTTGAACTGGTTGACCAACTCGTTGACCTTCGTGTAGACGTAACCCTTCCTGGTGACGACGTACTTCGGGGGGAGTTTGTTGAGGGCTAGCGCCTTTATGTCCATGAGGCACCTCTCGCATTTGCAGACGTCTTCCCTGTGGGCGAGTATCTCCTCCATGGTGTTCTGTACCGCTTCCTCCATGTAATTCTTGAGCAGCACTTCGCACCTCCTCTCCACAGCCGCGGCCTCCATCTATCTTACAACCTGGCGACATCCCGGCGCCATGAAGGGAGGGATGAAGGACGGGGCAGGTTAGCGCCCGATCGCGGTTGTGCTATAATCTTTCATCGTGCTCGCTGACTCCTGCCGCCGGACAGGGCCGGCGGCCGTCGAGACCGAGGGAGGCGAAGATGCGAGAATACGAGCTCATGTACATCACCAGGCCCAACCTGGAGCAAGAGCAACAGGAGGCCCTCAAGGAGAGGGTCCTCAAGATCATCCAGGAAAAGGGTGGCGAACTGAAGAAGGTCGACGTCTGGGGCAAAAGAAAGCTCGGCTATCCCATCAAGAGGGAGACCGAGGGCTTTTACGTGGTGATGGACTTCAGCGGCGACGAAGCGCTGGTGAACGAGATCGATCGGGTGCTGAAGATCATCGACGGCTTCCTGCGTTTCAAGATCCTCCGCACCGACCACAGGAAAAAGTAAAAAGTGGCCGCCCTGGGCGCCTCCTGGAGTCCTCTTGTCACAAGCCCCGTGTCATGGGCTCTCCTTACAATAGTCCAAGAGGATAGGGCGGTCACGACGAGGAGGTAGAGATGGCTGGACTGAACAGCGTGGTTCTCATAGGCAACCTGACCCGGGACCCAGACCTGAGGTATACCCCCAACGGGGTGCCCGTATGCACCCTCAGGCTTGCGGTCAGCCGCAACTTCGCCAACCAGCAGGGAGAGGTGGAGGCGGACTTCTTCAACGTGGTGGTGTGGAGGAACCAGGCGGAGAAGTGCGCCGAATACCTCACCAAGGGGAGGCAGGTTGCGGTAACCGGTCGACTCCAGAGCAGGTCCTGGGAGACTCCCGACGGACAGCGCAAGAGCACGGTGGAGATCGTGGCGGACCGGGTGGTCTTCCTCGGGAGGCCGGACCGCAGGGAGGAAGAGCTCTACGGGGCGCCTGCGGAGGAGTACGAGGAAGCGGACCTGGACGGGGACCTGGAGGTGGGAGCCGATTTCCACGAGGAAGTGAGGTTCTGAGCACCCCAAGGCCACGAGAGGGACGGGCTAAAGCGTCCACGCCTGAGGCCCGGCATTTGGGGAATGTAGATCTCGGAGCTTGAGCCAGGTCCTGTCCGCCCTTCACCTGACATACACCGGCGCCGGGAAGACGAGAGGAGCCCCGGGCGCCCGGGTCGGATCGGAGATGGCCACTGCGCCGATTCTTTGACGTTTAAGACTGGTTGTTTTAAGACTTGTTAAAAGATGTTGAAAATTCATTGGACCCGGGAAGGTGATGAAGGTGGCGGTGAAAGAAACGTACGGTAAGAAGCCGAAGAAAAAGGTCTGCTACTTCTGCACGGAGAAGATGGAGGACATCGACTACAAGGACGTGGAGCTCCTGAAGAGGTTCCTTTCCGAGAAGGGCAAGATAAGGCCGCGGAGGGTGACGGGGAACTGCGCCCAGCACCAGAAAAAGCTCTCCAAGGCCATAAAGAACGCCAGGGAGATGGCCCTCATCCCTTACACGTCGAGGCAGGGTGAGATAAAGTAGCATGGCGTGGGCGTTCTCGGGGCGCCCCAGCGTACATCGGAGGAGGAGGTTGGCCTTGAAGGTAATCCTGGTCGCCGACGTCAAGGGGCTCGGTTCCCGCGGTGACACGGTGGAGGTCAAGGACGGGTACGCCAACAACTACCTGATCCCCAAGGGCCTGGCGGTGAAGTTCACCAAAGGCAGGGCGCGGGAGGCCCAGCAGATCGCCCGGGAGAAGATGGCGAAAGCCGAGCGGGAGCTCCGCAAGGCCGAGGAGGTCGCCCAGGCCATCTCCGGAAGGACCTTCGAGGTCGGGGCCAAGGCGGGCGAAGAGGGGAAGCTCTTCGGGACCATAACCCCCAAGGATATAGCGGAACTGATCCGCCGGGAGCTGGATATCGAGGTAGACAGGAAGAAGATCCACCTGGAGGAACCCATAAGAACCCTGGGGTTCCACGAGGCCCGTCTGAAGCTACACCCCCAGGTGGAGGCGGTCATACACATAAAAGTCGTTCCCGAGTAGTCCTGCCGTCTACCCCCGTCCCCCTCCCGCGGGAAAGGCGGGCGATATGAACGAAGCGTCTCCTTCCATCTCTACTTTTGACCGGCTTCCACCGCACAGCCTGGAGGCGGAGGAATCGGTCCTCGGTTCCCTGCTCTTGTCCCAGGAGGCCTTGGTGGAAGTCTCCGACATCCTCAAGCCGGAGGACTTCTACAAGGAGGCCAACGCCATAATCTACAGGACCGCCCTGGAGTTATATGCCGCCGGGGAACCGGTGGATCCCCTCACCATATCGGAACGCCTCAGGGCTCAGGGTCTGCTGGAAAGGGCCGGGGACAGGGCCTACATCGTGCAGCTGGCCTCGGCGGTGCCCACGCCCGCCAACGCCCGCCATTACGCCGAGATAGTGGTAAGGCTCGCCACCTACCGCAGGCTCATCGACGCGGCGGCCAAGGTGATGCAACGGGGCTTCGAGGCGCCGGAGGACATAAACGCCGCCCTGGACGAGGCGGAGGACCTCATATACTCGGTGGCCCAGCACAAGAGGAAGGAGCGGGTAAAGCCCATAGACGAGCTCATGGAGAAGGCCTTCGAGGACCTGGAGAGGGTCGCCACCGGCCAGGCAGATACCGGGCTCAAGACGGGCTTCGTGGACCTGGACAGGCTCATCGTGGGCATGCAGCCCTCCGACCTGATAGTGATAGCTGCCAGGCCCTCCATGGGGAAGACCTCGCTGGCCCTCAACATCGCCGATTACGTGGCGGTGGAGGAGGGAGTGCCGGTGGCCATATTCAGCCTGGAGATGAGTGCCCAGGAGGTCACCAAGCGACTGCTGTGCTCCCGGGCCCGCATCAACGGGCAGCGCCTGAAGACCGGGGACCTGGACGACGAGGCGTGGCAGAGGCTCTCGGAGGCCGCCGGGGAGCTCACCTCGGCCCGCATATTCATCGACGACACCGCGGACATGGGCATCATGGAGCTGCGCTCCAAGGTGCGGCGGCTGAAGGCCCTTCACGACATCGGCCTGGTCATCGTGGACTACCTGCAGCTGAT
>JBBFMI010000182.1:0-2108 GCA_037478635.1 Candidatus Geothermincolales bacterium
CCATCAGCCCGGCCAGGTGGGCTACCTCGAGGGAGTGCTTGAGGACGTTCTGCCCGTAACTGGTCCTGAACTTGAGCCTTCCCAGCACCTTAATCATCTCGCTGTTGAGCCCGTGAATTCCCGCTTCGAAGGCCGCCTGCTCCCCCACCTCTTTAATCTCGGCCTCAACTTCAGCTTTAGCTTTTTCGTACATCTCCTCGATCCGGGCGGGCTGGATCCTCCCATCGGCGATGAGCCTCTCCAGGGTCTTCCTGGCTATCTCCCTGCGTATGGGGTCGAAACTGGACAAGATGACCGCTTCGGGAGTGTCGTCGATTATGAGGTTAATGCCGGTCAAGGTCTCGAAGGTCCTAATGTTGCGGCCCTCTCGACCGATGATCCTGCCCTTCATCTCGTCATTGGGGAGGGTAACCACCGAAACCGTGGTCTCGGCCACGTGATCCGATGCGCATCTCTGGATGGCGCTGGCGATTATCTCCTTCGCCTTTTTATCCGCCTCATCGCGGATCTTCATCTCCATCTTCTTAATGATCTGGGCCGCCTCTCTCTTGGATTCCTCCTCCACCTGGCGCAGGAGATATTCGCGGGCCTCTTCCCGGCTCATCCCCGCGATCTGCTCTAACTTCTTCTTTTCCTCCTCTCGGATCCGGTCTAGCTCCGACTTGATCTCCTCGATCTCGCCTTCCCTGCGGTCTATCTCCTTTTCGCGTCTTTCCAGCGCCTCAGCCCTGGCATCGAGTTGTTCCTCCTTCTGGAGCAGCCTTTTTTCCAGCTTTTGAAGTTCCGCGCGGCGATTCTTTATATCTCTCTCTGCCTCGTTCCGAAGGTTGAAGATCTCGTCCTTGGCTTCGAGGAGCACCTCTCTTTTCTTGGCCTCGGCCTGCTTCTCCGCCTCGGCCAGGATCCTCTTAGATTCCTCCTCGGCAGACCTTATCTTGGATTCGCCCAGCAGTTTCCGATAGAGGTAACCCCCTGCCAGGCCCGCGCCAAGGCACAGTATGCCTATGATTATGTAAACGATCATAATCACTCCTCCTTCCGTATATGATCTTGGCTTCCATCCTTTTACTCATCTCCCGTGACGAACTTTAAACCTGCTTGAAATCCCTAAAATTAAGCAAAAAAGCCGAGTCCCCTCGGCTTTAGGCTTTACTTTAGCTTTAATTGTCGCCCTATGGTTTTATCTAAAACGGCTGAACGCCGGTGGTTAACCGATATACCTTGGCGACTTTACCAGCAGGAAGCCCGGTCAGCCTAAAGCCGCCGACTCCGTTTCAACATGATTTTACAGGATTAGGCTGATTTTTTAAACCGAGGGAGTCAGATAGCCATGAGCCCTATGAATTTTTTTTAGGGCTTTCCGCAAAGAGCGTATTCGCCAAAAACCACACTTGCTGAACTTTCCCGGCTACCCGGGCCATTGACATGTTGGCTCGCAGGGTTTTACCCTGCGCCGCCGAGGGCGCTGAGCTCCCTCTTCCTCGCCACTCCCGGAGAGGGTTTGCCGTCGTTTTCAACCCTTTCTGCGGCTACGCTTTCCGGGGTGGGCTGAAGTCCGAGGCGGATCCTCAATTCCCTTTCCAGGCGATCGGAAAGCTCCGGGTTTTCAGCCAGGTATTGCTTCGCGTTTTCCCTTCCTTGCCCCAGTTGCTCATCGCCGTAGGTGTACCAGGCCCCGCTTTTCTTCACCAGGCCGTGTTCAACCGCCAAGTCGAGGATGTTCCCTTCCCGGGAGATGCCCTTTCCGTACATGATGTCAAATTCCGCCTTCTTGAACGGGGGAGCCATCTTGTTCTTCACCACTTTGACCCTGACCCGGTTGCCCACCACGTCGTTCCCCTGTTTCATGCTCTCGATCTTACGTATGTCCAGGCGCACGGATGCGTAGAACTTCAGGGCGTTGCCCCCGGGCGTGGTCTCCGGGCTACCGAACATCACGCCTATCTTCTCCCTGAGCTGGTTTATGAAGATGACTATGGAGTTGGACTTGCTTATGGTCCCCGCCAGCTTTCTAAGGGCCTGGGACATAAGCCTCGCCTGCAGGCCCACGTGGGAGTCGCCCATCTCCCCCTCCAGCTCCATGCGGGGGACCAAGGCGGCAACTGAGT
>JBBFMI010000182.1:2118-4730 GCA_037478635.1 Candidatus Geothermincolales bacterium
AGTCGATGACGATGACGTCCAGGGCTCCGCTCCGCACCAGCATCTCCGCGATCTCCAGTGCCTGCTCGCCGGTATCCGGCTGGGAGATGAAGAGCTCGTCCACGTTGACCCCCAGGGCCTTGGCGTATGTGGGGTCGAGGGCGTGTTCGGCATCGATGAAGGCGGCTATGCCTCCCCTCTTCTGGGCCTCGGCGATCACGTGCAGTGCCACGGTGGTCTTGCCGGAGGACTCGGGCCCGAAGATCTCCACGATCCTGCCCCGGGGAAGGCCGCCTATCCCCAGGGCGAGGTCCAGGGAGAGTGCCCCGGTAGGGATCACCTCCACCTGGAAGCGCTGGTTATGCTCTCCCAGCTTCATTATGGAACCCTTGCCGAACTGCTTCTCTATCTGGGCCAGGGCCATCTCGAGGGCCTTTTTCTTATCCACTTCTACCTCCTCCCGCCTTCGGGTTCTTCCTCGCCTTTGACTCACAAATGATACTTCGGGGGAGTGACAAGACGGTCCTTCTGTCGACACCCTGGATAATAATAAACAAGTTATATAACATATACAAGTCTTATCGGGCCTTCATGTTCAGGACTGCCTTCGAAGGCGGGCGATGTACATCCCCTCTGCCCGGTGGCGATGGGGCCATAGCTGCGCGCCCTTGCCGCGGCGCGAGTCCTTCCACTCATCTGGAAGGAACGGTGTAGGGTCTTCAAGGGTGAAATCCGGCCTACGAGCAAGAAACCCCTCAACCAACCGATCCGTTTCCTCCTGGCTGTAGGTGCATACCGAGTAGACCAGGTAACCGCCGGGCTTCACGGCGGGGGCCGACCCGAGGAGCAGCTCCAGTTGCAGGGCGGCCATGCGGGAGAGGTCCTCGGGCGTCCGCCTCCATTTCAGGTCGGGATTGCGGGAGAGGGTTCCGAGTCCGCTGCAAGGAGCGTCCACCAGGACGACATCGGCCTCGCCGGCCACATCCCGCAACCTGAGGGCGTCTCCTTGAGAGATCTTCACGTTTTCCAGGGCCAGGCGATCGACCGTCTTTTTCAGGGCCTGGAGACGGGATGCGTTGATATCCACGGCCGTGATCCGTGATCCCGGGCCGCCCAATTGGGCAAGGTAAGCCGTCTTCCCACCCGGCGCGGCGCAGGCGTCTATTATGTGCATCCCGGGCTTTGGGTCCACGACCCGGCATACGGCCATGGAGCTCAGGTCCTGTACCACGCAAAACCCCTTTTCTATGAACTCGATCAGCTTCTCGAAGGGGAGTTCCACCTCCTCCAGGGCATCTGCAAAGATGCAGGATTGCTTGCCCCCTCCGCCCGCTTCCTCCAGCTCACGAAGCAGCCCCAGGGGGTCGATAAGGGAGGTGTTGCAGCGCAGGGTTAACCCCGTCCTCCGGTTCTGGGCCCGGAAAAGCTCCAAGGCCTCCTGGGGATCGAGATGGTTCAGGACGTATTCCACCAGCCATCCAGGGAATGAAAGGGTTATCTCCAAGTGATCTCGCAGGTCTACCTCGCCTGGCAGCTCGATGTTCGTGACCTGTTGAGACGCGCTCCTGAGCAAGGCGTTCAGGAAACCCAGGTTTCCCCGGTGGATAACTCCCTTTGCTGCCTCCACCGTCTCGTGGATGGCCGCGTAGACGGGGATATCGGTGTACATGATCTGGTAGAGCCCGATCCTTAAAAATTCCATCAAGTCCGGGTGGATCTTCTCGAGGGGACGTGAAGAGAGAAGGGAGATCACGTGATCGAGAGCGTTGCGGTAGCGTTCGACCCCGTAGCAGATCTCGGACACCAATGCCCGGTTCCTGGGATCCATTATCTCCGACGGCATCCCGTAACGTAACAGGAGGTTGAGGTATGCTCCCTTTCGATGTACCCTTGTCAGTACCCGAAAGGCGAACTTGCGGGGATCAGTCGGCTTTTCAAACGGATCCCGTACTGCCGTTTCCCTTTTCGCCCCACCGTTTCCCGTTTTCATCCCGTCATCGCCCCCTCTTCACGAGCATCCATTATAACCGCGGGTTGTGCCCCGCCGTTTTCCTTGTATTCGATCCGTTGATCCGATCAAGCTTGCGTTGTTATCCCGTTTGGCACGAAGGGAATTCTCTTTCCGGTGGGCCGATGATGATGTTCCCGGTGGGCTTTTCCTGGACGCTCCACCGGTCCGAGATCGTGTCCCACGGCTGCCGAGGGACTTTTTGATTTACGGGCTTTGAGGTCATGGGGCCGAACGATCGTTCCGATGTCGCACGTTCAGAGAGAGTTCCAACCCTCGATGCCTCCTCTCGAAGCCGCCTGGGAATGGGCATCGAGAGTTTTCTTATCCCTCAACGGCCCAACCCTTCGCCTTTAAGACCGAAGACGGTCGTGGACCACTGGCTTCTCGGGTCTTATTCTTCAAAGGCCCAATCTTTCGCCGTTTCGGGGATGATAACCCCTCAAGAACTCGCCCGATGTCATGGGCCTCTTTCCCTCCGGTTGAAGGCAAAGTATCTCGAGCTCCCCCCTTCCGGTGGAAACGAAAAGCCTGTTCCCCTCCACCCTCACGGTCCCAGGAATGTCGTCCCCGCCCTTCGGGTGCGGCAGGGTCTTTATTATCTTGAGCCTCTTTCCGCGGAAGA
>JBBFMI010000183.1:0-4653 GCA_037478635.1 Candidatus Geothermincolales bacterium
TCGACTGCGACTTGAGGGATGCGGCCGCGGTGCGCCGGACCCTGGAGGAAGTGCGGCCAGACTATATTTTTCACCTCGCGGCCCAGAGCTTTGTTCCCACTTCCTGGAAAGCCCCGGCGGAGACCTTCATAACCAACGTGATATCCCAGCTGAACATCCTCGAGGCCATAAAGGAACTGGGGCTCAAGGAAACCCGCGTGCACGTGGCCGGATCCAGCGAGGAATACGGCATGGTCTACGAGCACGAGGTGCCCATCACCGAGGAGAATCCCTTGCGACCCCTTTCCCCGTATGCGGTTAGCAAGGTGGCCCAGGACCTCTTGGCCTATCAGTATCACCAGAGCTACGGTATATATACCGTGCGGACCAGGGCGTTCAACCACACCGGGCCTCGGAGGGGACACGTGTTCGTGGAGAGCGATTTCACCCGCCAGGTAGCCCTCATCGAGAAGGGCAAAAAGGAGCCGGTCATAGAGGTGGGCAACCTGGAGGCCCGACGCGACTTCACCGATGTCAGGGATATTGTGCGGGGCTATTGGCTCAGCCTGGAGAAAGGGGAGCCAGGGGAGGTATATAACTTAGGCTCGGGCAAGGCCATCACCATAAAGGAGCTTCTGGACCTCATCCTCTCCTTCACCGACGTGGACATCGAGGTCAAGCAGGTGCCGGAGAGGATGCGGCCTTCTGACGTCATGCTCCTGGTGGCGGATTACAGCAAGTTCCACCGGGCCACCGGCTGGAAGCCCACTATCCCGCTGGAGAGGACCATCGAGGACCTGCTCAATTACTGGAGGGAGAGGGTTTAGGATTAAGGTTTTGAGAAGGGACAGGAGAAAGCGGTGGGGAATCTGGATATCGCACGTGATGCCCCGTCGTCTCTCTCGGTCAAGGCCATGTGTGGGGGGACGGCCTGCCCTTAGAGATTTAGTCGGTTTTGAAAGTCCGGACATGGTTGGGCTTGAATAGGAGCGGTAGCCGAGCGTTGAGTGAAGGAGCATCAGATGGAATACGACGTAAAAGACCTGGGACTGGCAGAAGAGGGCAAGATGCGTATCCAGTGGGCGGAGAGGGACATGCCCGTGCTCCGCATGATCCGCGAGAGGTTTTCCCGAGAAAAGCCCCTGGATGGGATGAGGATAGGAGCTTGCCTGCATGTCACCACCGAGACCGCCAACCTCATGATCACCCTGCAGGAGGGTGGGGCCCAAGTGGCCTTGTGCGCCTCCAATCCCCTTTCCACCCAGGATGACGTGGCAGCGTCCCTGGTCAAACACTATGGCATCCCGGTGTTCGCCATAAGGGGAGAGGACAAGGAGACTTACTACCGGCACATCAATTCGGTGTTGGACATCCGACCCCATGTTACCCTGGACGACGGGGCTGACCTCATCAGCACCCTCCACGCCGAGCGGACCGAGCAGGCCAGGGAGGTGTGGGCTGGAGCGGAGGAGACCACCACCGGGGTGATCCGCCTGCGCTCCATGGCCGAAAAGGGGGTGCTCTTGTACCCGGTCATAGCCGTCAACAACGCCATGACCAAGCACCTGTTCGACAACCGTTTCGGGACCGGGCAGTCGACCTTGGACGGGATCATGAGGGCGACCAATGTACTCTTCGCCGGCCGGAAGGTGGTGGTAGCCGGATATGGCATGTGTGGCCGGGGTGTGGCCTCCCGGGCCAGGGGAATGGGAGCCCACGTCATCGTACTGGAGACCGATCCCCTGCGAGCCCTGGAGGCGGTGATGGAGGGGTACGAGGTGATGACCGGGTTGGAAGCGGCCTCCAAGGGAGACATATTCATCACCGTCACCGGGGATATCCATGTGCTCCGGCGGGAGCACTTCGAGCGCATGAAAGACGGGGCCATACTGTGCAACTCGGGCCATTTCAACGTGGAGATAGACATACCTGCCTTGGAGGAGATGTCTGTCTCCCGTCGCACGGTAAGGGAGAACGTCGAAGAATTCCAGCTCCCCGACGGCAGGCGGCTTTACCTGCTGGCGGAGGGCAGGTTGGTGAACCTGGCGGCAGCGGAAGGCCACCCGGCTTCGGTCATGGACATGAGCTTTTCCAACCAGGCGCTCTGCGTCGAGTACGTGAGGGAGCGCCACGGGGAACTGGACCGGGTGGTGTACGACGTTCCCGAGACGGTGGACAGGGAGATCGCCCGTCTCAAGCTCAGGTCGATGGGGGTGGAGATCGACGAGCTAACCCCGGAACAGGAGGAATACCTTTCCTCCTGGGAGATGGGCACCTGAGGCGACTGCGGGTTGTTCTCGGGAGCTTTTCGTGCTTTTCCCCGATAGGTTCCATGTCGGGGGTAGCTATTGGGGTGAGTCTTTCGAAAGGAGGCCCCTTGGCGGATATCGCCTTTCGCTCGGTGGACTTCAAAAACGGTAGGGTGATCCTTCTGGACCAGACCAGGCTTCCGAGGGAGGAAGTATACCTTGAGCTTACTACCTGGGAGGAAGTTTGCCGGGCCATCGTGGAGATGAAGGTCAGGGGAGCTCCCGCCATAGGGCTTGCAGCGGCGTTCGGCGTGGTGCTGGCCGCTGGCTCCCCCGTCGAGCCTCGCGCCGAGGTGTTCAGGGCCCTGGAGGGGCTTGCCCGGACCCGGCCCACGGCGGTGAACCTTTTCCGGGCCCTTTCCCGGATGGAGGCGGTGGCTCGGGAGGTAGACGACACGTCCCTCTACCCCGTTCTTTTGAGGGAGGCCTGGACTATTGTGCAAGAACAGGCCGAGGCGGACAGGCGCATAGGCGAGCTGGGGGCAGAGCTTCTCCCTCGAGGGGCCAAGGTGCTCACCCATTGCAATGCCGGAGGGCTTGCCACCTATACCCTGGGCACGGCGCTGGGGGTGATCAAGACCGCTCACCAGCAGGACAAGGAGATCTTCGTTTGGGTAGACGAGACCCGACCGCTTTTGCAGGGGGCTCGACTTACCGCCTGGGAGCTGGGGAAGGAAGGCATACCCCACCGCGTGATCTGCGATAACATGGCCGGCTACCTCATGGCCAGGGGGGAGGTCGACGCGGTGGTGGTGGGGGCGGATAGGATAGCGGTCAACGGGGATACCGCCAACAAGATAGGTACCTATACCCTGGCCGTGCTGGCATCCAGGCACGATGTCCCCTTTTACGTGGCGGCTCCCCTTTCCACCCTCGACCCGGCGACGGAGTCCGGCGAGCGGATACCCATCGAGGAGAGAGATCCCTCGGAGGTGCTCTCGTTCATGGGCTCGGAAATCGCTCCGCGGGGGAGCTTCGCCTTCAACCCTGCCTTCGATGTCACCCCGGCAGACCTGATAACGGCCATCGTCACCGAGGCGGGGGTGATAACGCGTCCGCTGGAAAAGGGGATCCGGGAGCTCTTCCAACGGATGGGGGTATGAGAAGTTGAAGGCCATGATACTGGCGGCCGGCCTGGGAACCCGGCTGAGACCCCTGACCGAGGAGATATCCAAGCCGATGGTGCCCATCGTCAACCGGCCGGTGATGGAACACATCGTGGAGCTACTCGCCCGCCACGGTTTCAAGAAGATCTACGTCAACCTGCATTACCATCCCGAGATCATCGTGAGCCATTTCGGTGACGGATCGAGGTTCGGGGTGTCAATAACCTACTCCCACGAGGAAGAGCTGTTGGGCACCGCGGGCGGGGTGAAGAAACTGGAAGAAGAGCTGAAAGGCGATGCCTTCTTGGTGATAAGCGGCGATGCCCTGACCGACCTCGATCTCACGGCGCTGGTGAGGTTTCACCGGCAGAAGGGAGGTCTTGCCACCTTGGTGCTCACGCCAGTGAGCGATCCATCCAAGTATGGCGTGGTGATCGTGGATGAGGGACACCGGGTGGTGGGCTTCCAGGAGAAGCCTGCCCGGGAGGAGGCGAGGAGTTTTCTGGCCAACAGCGGCATCTACGTCTTCGAGCCCGAGATACTGGAGATGATACCTGCGGGGCGGTTTTACGATTTCGGGCAAGACCTCTTCCCCCGCATGGTGGAGGAGGGCATGGAGTTCTACGGGTTCTTGCACAACGACTACTGGAATGACGTGGGGAGCCTGGAGGAATACAAGCAGGGGAACTTCGACGCCCTCATGGGGAAGGTGAAGGTGAGGATACCCGGGGTGCGCATTGGAAAAGACGTGTGGATCGGAGAGGACACGGTGATAGAGGACGGAGTGGTGATGGTAGGCCCCATATGCATAGGTTCGGGGTGCCTGGTGAAGAAGGGGGCACGCCTGTTCGGTCCCCTGGTGGTGGGGGATAGGACGGTCATCGACGAGGGGGCCATCCTTTACCGCGGAATCAAGTGGGGTGACAGTTATATCGGCAGGGAGGCCCACGTGATGGACAGCATAGTGGGCATGGAAGCGGAGATAAAGGAAAAGGCGGCTGTTATCTCCAACTCGGTGGTGCGCCACCGGAGCGTCATAGAGGAGGGCACCATCATCCATTCCGGTGTCAGCATCGTCCCAGGTTCCGCGGTGGCCTCCGAGGGGCAGTTGAGCTTAATGGAAGACGAAGAGCTCGACGAGGAGTACCCGGTTGAATGACAACCCATCTTAGGCCTTCCGGTTTTTTCGATGGCCTCGCGGTCAACGCCTGGCTACTTAGACATGGGCCTGGATATTGACCCCACTGTGTTCCTTGGCC
>JBBFMI010000184.1:0-4595 GCA_037478635.1 Candidatus Geothermincolales bacterium
GGCCATGGCAGTTATATCGTTAGCCATGGGTTTCATCGTGCCAGTGGCGGGATGCGGCGAGGGGCGGGAAGAGGCTCTGGAGAAGGGATGCCCCACGTTAGGGGCTGAGCCCGTGGACGCGAGAGGACCCGTTCCATTTGACCTCTTTGGTTCCAGGTGAGTTCTCGCGGGAAGCGAGGGGGAGAGCAGAACATGTTCCGAAGCGGTGACAGAGGGCGTATTCTCCCGGGCCTTCGGGCGAGGGAGATCAAGGTCGTCATGGCCATGGCAGTTATATCGTTAGCCATGGGTTTCATCGTGCCAGTGGCGGGATGCGGCGAGGGGCGGGAAGAGGCTCTGGAGAAGGGATGCCCCACGTTAGGGGCTGAGCCCGTGGACGCGAGAGGACCCGTTCCATTTGACCTCTTTGGTTCCAGGTGAGTTCTCGCGGGAAGCGAGGGGGAGAGCAGAACATGTTCCGAAGCGGTGACAGAGGGCGTATTCTCCCGGGCCTTCGGGCGAGGGAGATCAAGGTCGTCATGGCCATGGCAGTTATATCGTTAGCCATGGGTTTCATCGTGCCAGTGGCGGGATGCGGCGAGGGGCGGGAAGAGGCTCGATGGAAGGTCGCGGTGGACATATTGCCCTATGCCGACCTTGTCTACCAGGTGGCCGGCGGCCAGGTGCAGTTGGAGGTCCTGGTCCCTCCCGGGGCGTCGCCGCACACCTATGACCTGACCCCCCGCCAACGGGCGTTCGTCGAGGAGGCTGACCTGGTGGTGGCCAACGGCCTGGGGTTGGAACCGTGGTTGGATGAGCTGATTGGAAAGGGGGCTCGAGGAAGGGTCATCTTGTTGGGAGAGAGACTGCCACCCGATGTCCTTTTGCGGGTGGATAGAGAAGGGCATGGCCATGTGGCCGACGAGAGGGTGGGGCCGGTGGATCCCCACGTGTGGCTGGACCCACAGTTGATGGCGTTGATGGCGGAGGAAGTGGCGGGGGTACTGGCGGAGATGGATCCCGGCAATGCGGACTTTTTCTGGGACAACGCCCGCGCTTTCCGGGAGAGGATAGAACTCCTCGACGAAGAGATAAGGAAGGAGTTATCCCGCCTGGCCCGCCGGGATTTCGTGGCGTACCATTCCGCCTGGGCCTACTTCGCCCGGCGTTACGGCCTGGTGCAGGCGGGAGTGGTGGAGGAGAGACCGGGAGAGGAGCCGGGCGCTGGAGAGCTGGCCCGCCTGGTGGAAGAGATGAGGGATGCCGGAACCAACGTCGTGTTCACCGAGCCCCAGCTGAGCTCTCAGGTGGCGGAGGTGTTGGCCAGGGAAGTCGGTCCAGGGGTCAGGGTGGTGGAACTCGACCCCCTGGGCAGGGATGACGACCCGGATAGATCGGATTACATCGGCCTCATGAGGTTCAATCTACGGAGGATGGTGGAAGCCCTGGGTGGACGTTCCTGATCCCGGGCGGCGCTCGAGCCGTTTGCAGCTGCTGGATCAAAGGCGTCCTTTTTAAGCGGCGTGGGGGCGAGAGGGAACCCGTGATGGGAAGAAGGGAGTGCAGAGTAAGGGAGTTCTTCGAGTCACCCCCTCCCCGGGAAGTCATAAGCCTCAGGGATGTATGGGTCAGGCTGGGAGGGCACGTGGTCCTCCAGGATATAACCTTCTCGGTGAAAGAGGGGTCCTTTCTGGGGATCATAGGGCCAAACGGGGCCGGGAAGTCGACCTTGCTCCGGGCGATCCTCGGCCTGATGAGGCCGGAAAGGGGCGAGATCAGGGTACTGGGAATGGACCCCCGGGAGCTCAAGGGGGAACTCCACCACATCGGTTACATCCCCCAGCAAGTGCTCTTCGACCCCCTCTTCCCCGTTTCCGTCTACGATGTGGTGATGATGGGGAGGATATGCTGCATCGGCCTCCTGCGTTTCCCGGGAAGGAGTGATCGAAAGGCGGTGCTGGAGAGCATCGACGCGGTGGGCCTGAGGGGGCTTGAGCGGCGGCCCATTGGGGAGTTGAGCGGCGGCCAACAGAAGAGGGCCTTCTTGGCCCGGGCGCTGTGCCTGGAGACCAGGGTGTTGCTCTTGGACGAGCCCACCGCCGGGTTGGACCTGGAGGCCCAGGAGTCCCTTTTGCGCCTGATAGCGACCCTCAGGGAAGAGAAGGGCCTCACCGTGGTGCTGGTATCCCACGACTTGAGCGTGCTATCCCGCTACGCCGACGAGCTGGTGTGCATCAGGAAGACCATGCACCTTCACGGTAGGCCCACGGAGGTGCTGGGAAGCGAAAGGCTTAAAGAGGTTTACCGGTGCGAGTTCGACTTTCTATCGGGTGGCGGCGCGGATCAAGCCGGTGGCCGAAGCGGTGGAGGAGCGGGGAAGGGTACGCGGGAGGAAGGGCGGGACGGAGAACGGAGCCTGATTTGAGAGACGCGGATCGCGTGTCCATCGAGAGGGATTGAACGGTCATGGCTTTCGGTCATCGATGGGAGCGCGGGTGACATGTTCGAATATTCCTTCATGGTCAGGGCGTTGATCGGGGGCATAGCCATGGCCCTGGTTTGTGGTCCCCTCTCTTTTTTCGTCGTGGTGAAGAGGCTGGCTTTTGCCGGCATGGGTATCTCCCACGCGGCCTTCGGCGGGGTGGCCCTGGGGCTTGCCCTGGGGATCGATCCGCTGGCCACCGCGGCGGGCTTCTGTTGCCTGGTGGCCCTGGGCATATGGTTCACCAGCCGGAGGGGAAGGCTTCACGAGGACGCGGTCATAGGGATGCTCTTCGTAACCGCCATGGCCGTGGGCTTGATGGTCATCCGCTGGGCGGATGTGTACAATGTCGACCTCATGGCATATCTTTTCGGGAGCCTGCTGGGGTTGGACGGGGCGGACCTGGCATTGATCCTGGGCCTGGGGGCGTTCTCCCTGCTCTATTTGATCCTTTTCTTCAAGGAGCTCCTGTTCATAGCCTTCGACGAGGAGACGGCCAGGGCCAGCGGCATCCCGGTGGACTTCATTTACGCCGGCTTCCTGGTGATTCTCGCCCTGGTGATAGTGGTGTCCATCAAGCTGGTGGGGGTGATCCTCGTCTCGGCGCTGCTGGTCTTCCCCTGTGCGGTGGGCCTGCAGTGGTCCAGGAATTACCGGGGGGTGGTGGCGGTCTCGCAGCTTGCGGGCATGGTGTCGGTATCCGTGGGCCTTTACCTCTCTTACCGGTTGGACGTGTCGAGTGGGGCCTCGATAGTCCTCGTTCTTTTCGCCGTTTTCCTCCTGTCCCTCCTGGTATCGCCCGGAAGGAGGCACGCTATCGCCTTTCTCCGGGGAGGCACAAGGAAGGGGGGCGACGGCGGTGCCGGGTGAACGGGAATCGGGGTTGGGACTTGCGGAAGAGAGGCGCATGGGTTTTGGAGGGCCTACCGTTTTCTCGGGGCTCCAGCGGCGGGTTCAGCCTGGCCCGAGAGTTCCGGGGCGGACCATGCGCGTTGATGAGGGGCGGCGGGTTGCTCTATACTGGAGCTCGATGGAGCGTTCGGGACTTAGGGGCGACGGGTCAGGGGAGATCCGTCGCCTCGAAGTTTGTCTGGGGCGTCTTGGGGGAGGAGAGGGCCTTTCGGGCGGAGAAGACAAGGTCGAGGCGGGGGTAGATGCGGGGAGGTAGTGAAATGCCGGTGAAGTACATCTTCGTCACTGGAGGAGTGTCCTCTTCCCTGGGGAAGGGGATTACAGCCGCTTCCCTGGGAAGGTTGCTCAAGGCCAGGGGGCTCAGGGTGACCCTTCAGAAGATGGACCCCTACATCAACGTCGATCCTGGCACCATGAACCCCTTCCAGCACGGGGAGGTCTTCGTCACCGATGACGGGGCCGAGACCGACCTCGACCTGGGCCACTACGAGCGCTTCGTGGACGAGCACATGGGAAGGGAGAACAACGTGACCACCGGCAGCATCTACTGGTCCATCATCTCCCGGGAGCGCAAGGGGGAGTTCCTGGGAGGGACGGTCCAGGTCATCCCCCACATCACCAACGAGATAAAGGAGCGGATCCTGAGGCTCACCCGCACCAGCGAGGTGGACGTGGTCATAACCGAGATCGGCGGCACGGTGGGAGACATAGAGAGCCTGCCGTTCCTCGAGGCCATCAGGCAGTTCAAGAAGGACGTGGGAGAGGAGAACGTCCTCTACGTCCACGTTAGCTTGGTGCCTTACCTCGAGACGACCCGGGAGCTGAAGACCAAGCCCACCCAGCACAGCGTCAAGGAGCTCCGTTCCATAGGTATCCAGCCGGACGTGATCATATGTCGTTCCAGCCGAGAGATCCCCATGGAGCTCAAGGACAAGATATCCCTCCTCTGCGACGTGGACGTGGAGGGCGTCATCTCCGCCCCCACGGTGGAATGCATATACGAGGTCCCGCTGTTGCTGCAGAAGGAAGGCCTGGGGGAATACGTGGCCAGGCGCCTGGGGCTTGAGGGTCACCGGGAGGACCTGTCGGAGTGGGAGGAGATGGTCAGGCGCATAAAGGCGGCCGACCAGGAGGTCACGGTGGCCATAGTGGGGAAGTACGTGGACCTGCCCGACGCCTACATATCCATCATCGAGAGCCTGAAGCATGGGGGGTTCGCCCA
>JBBFMI010000185.1:0-4553 GCA_037478635.1 Candidatus Geothermincolales bacterium
CTCTTGGCCGTCGGTTCAGGCCCTCTGTCCACACAGCAGAGACTCAAGGCGTGAACCATCCGACCGAAACCGCGCAAGTCCCCGACCTGGATGTCATTATTTAACCCAAAGGTATATTTCCTGTCCATACCCGAAGGGATGGCAACATAAAACGACTTTCCGCGATGGAGGGTTTCTCGTATATCTATTAGATGACCATATATTTGATGGCCATACGCGGAGCTAATATTGTTACCTAAACCGAGGCTAAAATTACGATTGGATCAGGTAGATAAATGGGCGTGCCCCGATGGCCCTCAAACCGCGGCGTTTTTAGATCCCGTTATCATGATCGCCTCCATTGTAGCTCCGATCGCAATGAGCCCTTTGTTCAGTCTTCCCAGGTGACCCTCACCGGGATGCCGCGACTTTTCAGGTATTCTTTTACTTCCCTTATCCTGTACTCCCCGTAATGGAAGACCGACGCTGCCAGCACGGCGTCCGCTCCTGCCTGCAAGACCACCTCGGCCATGTGCTCGGGGGTGCCCGCTCCGCCGGAGGCGATCACCGGGATGTTGACCGCGTCCACCACGGCGGCGGTCAGCCCCACATCGTAACCCTCTTTCGTGCCATCCCGGTCCATGCTGGTCAGGAGTATCTCGCCCGCACCCCGGGACTGGGCTTCCCTTGCCCAGAGCACGGCGTCTTTGCCGGTAGGGGTCCTTCCCCCGTTCACGTAGACCTCCCATCCACCCCCTGGCCTGGACTTGGCGTCGATCGCGACCACCACGCACTGGGATCCGAAGCGCCGGGCTAACCTGGTTATGATGTCTGGATCCTTAACCGCCGCGGTGTTCAGGGATACCTTGTCGGCGCCGGTGGCCAGCATTCTGCGCGCGTCCTCCTCGGTCCTGATCCCTCCCCCCACCGTGTAGGGGATGAAGACCTTTTCAGCCACCCTGGCGGCCATCTCGAACACCAGGTCCCTTCCCTCGTGGCTGGCGGTGATGTCCAGGAAGACCAGTTCGTCGGCGCCCTCCCGGTCGTACACGGAGGCCATCTCCACCGGGTCCCCGGCGTCCCTGAGCCGCACGAAGTTGATCCCCTTGACCACCCTGCCCTTGTCCACGTCAAGACAGGGTATGATCCTCACGCAATGCATGTGACCCTCCTCCCATCCGTTAACCATCCAGAGTCAGCGTGTCGACCATATCCCACCCATCAGGCCCTGCTGGGGGCCGCCTATTTATTAATCATGGCCTTGCTGCCCAGATCGACGCCACGTTGCCGCTAGTGGGTCTCGAATCTCAAGGCTTCTTCGAGGGACAAGGTCCCCGCATACAAGGCCCTTCCCAGTACTGCTCCCTCCACCCCCCTTCCGGTAAGGCTCCGCAGCGTTCGGAGATCGTCGATCGTGGTGATGCCGCCTGCGGCGATGAGTTTAAGCCCCCTGTCCAGAAAGGGCTCGAGCGGTCCTGGGTCGTATCCCTCCAGGGTGCCATCCTTCCAAGTATTGGTATGGATCATCCTCTTCAGCCCGGCTCTTAGCAGAATGTCCACCAGTTCTGCCGCATCCATCTGGACGGTTTCGGTCCATCCCTTTATAGAGGGCTCTCCCCCTTTTCCCACGTCCACGCTCACCAGGACCCTCTCTCCCCAGCGGCTTATCGCCTCTTCCAGGAAATCGGGTTCCATTATTGCCCTGGTTCCCAGGATCACCCGGGCGGCCCCCGATTCCAGGTAATCCCGTATCTGTTCGAGCTCCCTTATTCCCCCACCCACCTGGACCGGGATATCCACCTCTTCGATCAGCCGCAGGACGGTCTTTCGGTTGACCGGCCTACCCTCCCTGGCACCGTCCAGGTCGATGACGTGTAGGAAGGTTGCTCCAGCTCTCACCCATTCTCGCGCCGCCTGCAGGGGGTCCTCGCAATAGGTGAACTCCTCGGCGTAGTCGCCCCTCCGGAGTCTCACGCACCTCCCGTCCAGAATGTCTATGGCCGGATATATCCTGAACAAATGGCCACCTCCTCGGTCCGCAGACGATTTTCTTCGAACGGGCAATCGATGGATTCAAGATAACCCGAAAGAGGGCTTTAATACATCCTCAACTTCTGCACGGAATTGCTTTTGCCCGAAGCCACCGTCTCATTGAAAACGGATTGTAGGTCACGAAGGACGATTCATACAGGTCATCCCCGGGGAAAACCTGAGCCGCTAGGCCTGAGTGGAGCGGCGGATTTTCTGGACAAAGCAGTCACCGTCTTGAAACAGTCAGCCCGGGATGCCCGGGAAAAACCGGTCTGCGCGAGATGGCGACCTCGTCAAGTATTGGTACAAGGCTTTTCCCGGTCACAGGACGGTTAATAGCCTTCCGTGAGCTCGGATACGCCTCGTGTGAGGACAACATGCAGTGCGGTAGGATCACATTCCTTTCGAGCACATTAGCGCGAAATTGCGCAGGATGCGAAGGCCCACCGCTGAGCTCTTTTCCGGGTGGAACTGGAATCCGACGGTTTTCCCGCGGGAGACCGCGGAAGCGAACTCGGTACCGTATTCGGTGATGCCCAGCGTCACGCCATCTTCCTCGGGCACCGGGTGATAGGAGTGCACGAAGTAGAAAAACGAGCCCGACTTTACCCCCTGGATGATCGGGTGTTCCTTTACCCACCTCACGTCGTTCCAACCCATGTGGGGCACCTTCACCCTTCCGGCTAACCTCTTGACCCTTCCGGCGAAAAGCCCGAGGCCCCTGATGCCAGGACTCTCCTCGCTCTCCTCGAAAAGAAGCTGAAACCCCAGGCATATTCCCAGGAGAGGAATTCCTTGGCCTACGCACTCGTGCACCATGTCTACGTAACCTCTCCTTTCGAGCTCTTCCACGGCCTTGCCGAAAGCCCCCACTCCCGGCAGGACGATGCCATCCACCTCCCCGGCTTCTTCGGCGCTGGTTATCACCTGGCAACGATATCCGAGGAAGTCGAAGGCTTTCTCCACGCTTCGGAGATTGCCCATCCCGTAGTCTAGGATGTATATTGCCACCTTTCCTCCGCAGACCAGTATGGAACGGGCGTCGGTGCCGGGAGAAGCTCAAAGGCTTCCCTTGCTAGAGGGGATCTCCATGCCCTCCCGGCTCACCGCCTCTCTCAGCGCCCTTCCTATTCCCTTGAAGATCGATTCCAGGAGATGATGGGGGTTATCGCCGGAAAGCACCCTCACGTGGAGGGTTAACTTGCCCTCGTTCACCAGGGCCCTGAGGAATTCGCGAAGGGTATCCGTGTCATACCCTGCCACCTCGCTCCCCAGCTCCGGTGTATGCAGGGCGAGATATGGCCTTCCGCTCAGGTCGAGGGCCACCATGCACAAGGCTTCGTCCATGGGGAGTATCGCCCACCCGTATCTCTTGACCCCTTTCTTGTCGCCCAGGGCTGAGTTGATGGCGTTGCCCAATGCCAAGCCCACGTCTTCCACCGTGTGGTGCTGGTCCACTTCCAGGTCGCCCGACGCCTCCAGGCGCATGTCGAACGCGGCGTGGAAGGCTAGCAGGGAAAGCATGTGGTCGAAGAACCCTATCCCGGTGTTGACCTCTACCCGTCCGTTCCCATCGAGGTCCAACTCCAGCACCACCGAGGTCTCGGAGGTCTTCCTCTCGATCTTTGCTGACCTGTTCCCCTTCACCTTTACCTCCCCCGGCCTCTCAAGGCAGACAACGCTGGGGCGCTGACCTGCGAGGATTCGTCGCTCTCTTCATTGTTATCCATGTTTGCCCCTTTCGGTCGTCGGCCCCAAAGTCCAGATTCTCCGCGGTTACCTCCAGAGTTGTGTGTTCTTGGATATTTCCAGCCCTTCCTCGGCCTGTATCTCTTCGGTAGGTATCCGGGGGGATCTTGGCCCTACCCTTCCGCGCTCACTTCCCCCTTCAGCTTCGTGGTACTCAACGGGAAGATGGCCATTTCCCGCCATCTACTGCGCCATCAACCCGTTTGCCTCTTCTTGACGCTTTCGCCGTGCCTGGGCAGGCCTTCCACCTCGGAGAGCTTGACCACCGCCTCCAGAAGCCTCCGGTTGGCCCGGGGATTGGAATAAACCACGTTGGTCCGCTTGACGAAGTCGTAAACCCCCAGGGGGGAAGCGAACCTGGCGGTGCCACCCGTGGGCAGCACGTGATTGGTCCCTGCTGCGTAATCCCCCAAGGCCACCGGGGAATCGGCGCCCAGGAAAACCGCCCCGGCGTTCTTGACCCTGGAGGCGAGGTCCGCCACCTCCTCGGCGAATATGATGAGGTGCTCGGGGGCCAGGATGTTGGCCGCTTGAAGGCCCTCATCCAGGTCACCCACCAGCACGCATCCCACCAAAGAGTCGGTAAACGATTCCGGCCTCAGTTCGCGGGCAAGGATCCCCTCCACGTTTGTGGCCAACTTTTCCGAGGAGGTCACCAGGCACACCCTAGTCCCTGGCCCGTGTTCGAGCTGTGCCATTAGATCGGACGCCACTTGATCGGGATCCGCCTTCTCGTCGGCCAGCACCACCAGCTCGCTCGGCAGGCGCTTGCGCAGGTAGCCGGTGCTGCTGAC
>JBBFMI010000186.1:0-4517 GCA_037478635.1 Candidatus Geothermincolales bacterium
GCTTAGGGAAAACGGAGGCGGCAAGCACGGGCAACGCAGTTGCCGAGGAATGAGCGGACTACCGATAAGCGCGGGTCTTGAAGGGCAGAAGTATCAGGTCTGGACGTCGCTTTCTATCTGGTATATCGCCTCGTCCAACGCCTTGAGCACCTTTTCCCGGCCCTCTCGTTCCCTTGCCGCCTTGAGGAAGGCGAGGGCTCGCCGGCTTTTCAGTTTCCCCAGGGCGCGTGCCGCTTCCAGGAGATCGGTCTCCACGTCGCTTCCTAAAAGACCGATGAGGGCGTCCACGGCCCTGGGGTTGCCCATGTTTCCCAGGGCTTTCGCGGCTGCCGCCCTCACGCCGGCCGATTCGTCGGTCAGGAGCTCGCTGATGGGAGACCAGAGCGATGGCTCCTCCATCTTTGCCAGGGATTCCACGGCGCGCAGTCTCACTATGTTGGCGGTGTCGCTCAGGTTGTCGATGAGGAAGGGTATGGCCCGTCGATCTCCCAGGTTTCCCAGGCATCTCACCGCGCTGTAACGCACGGGCAGGCTGTGGTGGCGCGTACAGCGGCACAGGATCGGGACCACCGAGGAATCGCCTATTTTCGCCAGTGCTTCCAGTATGAACTGCGCTACCGAGGGTATGTCCTTGTCGAGCTTGATTATGAGGGGCATGAGCGCCTCCTTGCTGCCTATTTCTCCCAGGGCCTTGGCAGCTCCCTTTCTCACCTCGGGGTTATGGTGGTCCAGGGCGTCCACGAGGAGGGGCACCACCTTTTCACCCAGGGAGGCTAGGATTCCCACGGCATGGAGTCGGATGAAGGGTTGGGGATCCGCCAGGGCCTCTATGAGGGCCTGGTATTCCCCTCTGTTAGCCAGAGATTCCAGGTCTTCCCTTTCCACCTTAACCCCCTGAGGTATGTGACTTTCGAGCCCCGGAACTGCTCTCCTTTTTCAATCTTCCCCGACCTTGTCCGGCCTTGCTCGCACCTTCCTCAATGCCATCGGCCGTGGCATTGACCCCTGCGGGACACCCTTTTGGCCGTCGTCCTGCTCTTTGTGGAGGGGCATCACTTCTTTGTGGACCCGCCCGCCCCCGCTCGTATTCATGCTTCTATTATCCTCCAGAACGCTGGCGAGACAAATGACTCGAAGCGACTCCTGGGACATCCCGGCCTCCGTGATGCGCACTCTTCTGGCTTACCGGCAAGTGAGTTTAGCGCGTGGGCGGATAATAAAGCCTTTCCTCGCAGGCGATGTCGAGTCCGGTCGCACGGGACCATCATGCGTAGGCGGATCGCAATGGGTTTTTCATCTCCCCTCGCCCAGGCGCATGGCAAGGAAAGGTGGAAGGCCGTTTTCCAGTATCTTGCGCTGAGTTTTTTGCACTTCATAGGGAAGCAAGCGGAAAGATACCGTCATCTTCTCGGAATCGAAGATCACCATGGAGCAAACTGGCATACCACCCCGGTACTGTCCGCAACTGCCCACGTTGAACATGTAATGGTAACCGGGTTTGAGTCGGAAGGTCGTGTCCTCCGTCACGTAGGACCCCTCCACTTTCCTATTGTCAGGATCAAAGGCGTATGCGGCGCACACGTGGGTATGGCCTATGAAGCAGAGGTGATTTCCAGGGGGTGGGTAGTCGTTTACCAGGGACTTGAGGGCGTAGGCCGCCTCCACGAGTTCGAATATGTACTCATCCGGGTGGGAGGGTGAGCCGTGGAACACGTAGAATATATCGTCCACCAGCCTGAGATCGGGAAGGGATACGAGCCATCCCCTCCTTTCCTCGCCTATGGCGTCGTACGAGTATCGTATGGCCTCCAGGGCGTACGGGTTCATGTTTGGAAGGACGCCGTTCTTCAAGTCCTCGAGCCCCCTCTCGTGGTTGCCCCTTATGCAGATGACGTTCTTTTCCCTCACCAGGTCCACGCAGGCCGCCGGGTCGGCGTTATAACCCACTATGTCCCCGCAGCATACGAGCTTTTCCGCCCCCGCCCTTTCGCATTCCTCCAGGACGACCCGCAATCCCTCCAGGTTGGAGTGGGGATCGGAGAATATGCCGTATATCAAGGGTTTACCTCCCTCGCAAGCCTCGCTCTTCCGCCGCGAACCCGGACCTTCTGAGATCACCTCAAGAGAAAAACGACGCAATCGCCCCGAGGAAGATACCCCGATGGATCGCCTTAATAATAATAGAACCGGCAGAACAGGCGAAACCAGGCACAGGGAACGCCGTAAAGGTGGCGATCGAGGAGGAATCCTTTCCCGATCGAGAAGATAAGCGCTCTACTCCGGGCAAGGGCGCCCTTTTCCCGATGGCAAAACGCCTTTTTCAAGGGAAGCACGTTGCGTAACGACACCTTCGATGCTTGACGGGGATTGAAAAGAAAAGCACCGCATTATGAACGACGGGCTCATGCACGGAGGCGGCCTTGAGAAACGAACCGCTCTCTTTTTATGACCTGGGCTATGAAGGCCCAGAAGGTGCCCGAGTATTCCAGGCGTCGGGGGCCACCGGAAGGGGAAGTGTTCGTCAATTCCTGCGTGGTCGCCCGCTCAGGGAGGATCTTTCCGACCGTTCCCCGCATGCTTGCTGATCGCCTTAGGCAGTCGCTCACGGGGCTTTCATCTCGGGAGACCAGCGAGGAGCGTTGAGCGATAGTGGTTCCGTTTATTAAACCTCTCGGCGACAAATGGCCCAGGGGCTTTGGGCTCGAACCCTGTTTCCTATGAAGGGGGCGATAGGTCAGGCCAGCTGTAGGGGAGAGGGCAAACGCTCGATCTTTCGGGCTTTTCGGGCGCCGCAGCGAGGGAGTGTGGCGCGACGAGAAGGGTTGATCCGGTTTGCCTAAGACCCCTGCGTCAAATGCCTTCTGCGGGAGACGAGCGCGAATATTCTGGATGGGCGGAAGGCCCGGAGGGTAATGGTAACGCTGGACGGGTGCATGCCCTTTCCTGGATTGTAATAAGATGTTAGAGGGTTCGAGTTCTTCCCCGCGTGGCCAGCGGCCGCGGAGCGGAATGGGCGATGACCCCGTGCGATGTCTTCGGTCAGGAGGGAAGGAGAGAGGAGGTCGGCCATGTCGGACTATCGTGAGGGCGTCTCAAGGTGGTGGGGTTGGGGCAACCTGGACAAGGTCTTCGACGTGGAAAACCGCGCCCACCTGGTGCCTTACCTCGAGAAGAAGCTGGGCATGGAGCTCGGCAGGGACCGGTTCTCAGACCCCTCCCTGGACGAGATAGACCTGCCGGAGCCCAGGGTCTCCGAAAGCGTCCTTTCCACCTTGAGGAGGATCTGTGGCGATGAGCACGTGTCCCTGGACAAGTTCCAGCGGGTCAGCCATTCCATGGGCAAGAGCTACCGCGACCTCCTGCGCTATCGCCTGAGAAGGATAGACCATCCTGCCGACGTGGTGGTGTGGCCGGGGTCGGAGGAGGAGATCGTGGAGATATTGAGGCTGGCCGAGGAACATCGGCTGGCGGTCATCCCCTTCGGGGGTGGGTCCAGCGTCACCGGCGGGGTGGAGCCCATCACCGACGGCATGGAGGGTTCCATCACGCTGGACATGGCGAGGATGAACAGGCTTCTGCACCTGGACGCCGTTTCCCAGGTGGCGTTGATCGAGGCGGGTGCCCTTGGCCCCGAGATCGAGGAACAGCTCAACCCCCGTGGTTTCACCCTCGGGCATTTTCCCGAGAGCTTCCACCATTCATCCCTGGGCGGATGGATAGCGACCAGGGCATCGGGGCGGCAGTCCACGGGCTACGGGGACATCGAGGACATGGTGGTGGCCCTGAGGATGGTCACCCCGAGGGGTGTCGTCGAGACCAGGAAGGTCCCGAGCACGGCGGCGGGACCCTCGGTCCTCCAGATGTGCGTGGGCTCCGAGGGGGTCATGGGGATTATCACTCAAGCCCTGATGAGGGTGAGGCCCCTTCCCGAGGTGATGGATTACCGGGGCCTGATCTTCAAGGATTTCGAGTCGGGGGCAGAGGCCATACGGGAGATGATGCAGCGGGAACTGGTCCCCACCTGCGTCAGGCTCTCCAACGACGAGGAGACGGGGCTCGCCCAGGCCATCCGCAAGACCACCGGAAAGACCTGGAAGAGGAGGGCGGAGGATGTGGCGCTCCAGCTGATGAGCAGGTTCGGGTACTCCTTTGAGACGGGTTCCCTGATGATACTGGGGTTGGAGGGAAGCCGGGAAGAGGTCGACTTCCTGCGTGCCGGCATCCTCCGCATATGCCGAAGGCTCGGGGGCCTTCACCTGGGCACGAGCCCCGGCAAGCAGTGGTACGAGACGAGGTACGACACGGCCTACTTCCGGGAACAGCTCCTGAACTGGGGGGTGATGGTGGATACCCTGGAGACGGCCACCGTGTGGGATAACATGATACCCCTTTACGAGAGGGTCAGGGACGCCAAACCGCTGGTGCTGTCCGAAGCCGAAGCCGAGAGGGTGACGGATGAGCGATACCAGCCGTTGTTGCCGAGCGCGCCGGTGGGCGAGAGGGTGATGGTGGGTGAG
>JBBFMI010000187.1:0-4489 GCA_037478635.1 Candidatus Geothermincolales bacterium
GTCACCTTCGAGCTGCCGTCCAGGTGGTCGGGGAAAAAGGTCGGGTGGCTCGAGGAGGAATACGGGTTGAGGGTGGCCTACCTGGAGGGGGTCGGCGACGGGGTTGAGATACCCGGAAAGAACACCGCCATGAAGGGTGGGGCCTCGGTCACCCTGCTCGCCCCCGAGAAGGGCGTGAGGAGGCTCGAGAGGGCCTTGATTAGGGATGCCGGCCGGTCCGTCCTAAAGGCGGGAAGAAAGTGGATGAGGGATCTGGTTTGGGGCGCCTCCGGAAGGTCCTGAAAGAAACCTTTTTTGCGTCCGGTTAACCTGGGGTCCCTGGCGCTGGGAGGCTTTCGGGATCGCGGCGCCGCCAGGGCATAGGAAGCGGAGAAAGGAGGTCGGTCGAGATCTACATCGTCATCGCCGGTGGGGGCAAGGTGGGCTCTTTCCTCGCCCGTAAGCTCACCGAGAAGGGCAACGCTGTGGCCGTCATCGAGAAGAACGAGAGGACCTGCAGGGAGCTGGCCTCCTCCCTGGACATCATGGTGGTTCACGGGGATGCCTGCGATTTCAGGTTCCAAGAGGAGGCCCAGGTCGACAGGGCGGATGTCTTCGCGGCCGTGACCGGTGACGATGACGACAACCTGGTGGCTTGCCAGCTGGCCAGGGTTTCCTTCAACGTGCCCAGGACGGTGGCCCGGGTCAACAACCCCAAGAACGAGAGGATCTTCCAGATGATGGGGATCGACGCCATTTCCAGCACCTCGGTGATCAGCGAGCTTATAGAGAGGAAGACCTCCCTGGGCGAGATAATCACCCTTTACACCATGAAGAAGGGGAACCTGGCGATAGTGGAGGTGGACATCCCCGAGGAGGGAAGCGATGCCTGCTGCAAGCCGGTGAGGGAACTGGGGCTCCCCAAGGGTTGCGTGCTGGTGACGGTGGTCAGGGACGACGAGGTGCTGATACCCCACGGGGATGACGTGCTCAGGCCGGGAGACTCGGTGATCGCCGTCACCTCGCTGGACAAGGAGGAGTACCTCAAGAAGATCCTCACCTCCAGGTCCTGAGGGAGGGACGTTATGGCTCGGATAAAGTGGTCGGAGATCGACGAACGTGCCGCGATCCGAAAGTCCATGAGCTACGCGGTGGGAATCGCCATCGAGATAGGCGCCGTTCTCCTCCTGTGCCTGGCGGCCCTGGCGGTGATGGAAGTGGCGATGCTGCTGGCAAGATGAGCGGCATGGGTGTTGGACGGGGGGCCTTGCTGTGGGCAAGGGCTCGGATTGGGCGGTCAGGGACGGTGTGAGCTCCGCTTTTCCGTGGATAAGATGCAGTAGGCGTAGAAGTAGCGAGCAACAGGCGAGGACATGATCCTTCGTCCCACCAGAGAGGACCTGAAGACCATCGGCTGGGGCGTGGGGAGGGTGATCTTCGGCGTCGGCCTCCTCATGACCGTTCCCCTGGTCACCTCCTTGATCTGCAGGGAATGGAACGTCGCCCTGGATTTCGCCATCGGCATATTCGCCTGCCTTTCCTTCTGGCTGTCCATGGAGATACTGTGCCCGGTAAAGAGGGACCTCACCTGGTTCCAGGGGCTGGTTATAGCCTCGGGAGGCTGGCTGGTGGCCATGGTGTTCGGGGCCATTCCCCACTGGCTTTCCGGCCATTTCCGCTCGTTTCTGGACGCGTGTTTCGACCTCATGAGCGGGTACACCACCACCGGGTTGTTCCTGCTCCAGGACCTCGACCACCTCTCCCACGGCATGAACATGTGGAGGCACCTGCTCACCTATGCCGGGGGACAGGGGATCATCGTGGTGACGCTCACCTTCCTGTTCGCCGGGACATCCGGGGCCCTCCGGATATACGTGGCGGAGGGCAAGGAGGAGAAACTCCTGCCCAACGTCATCCGCACCGCCCGGGCCATCTGGATGATAAGCCTCACTTACCTGGCGGTGGGGACGGTCTTCCTTTGGGCTGCCCTATTGAAAGAGGGGATGCCGGTGGGGAGGGGCTTCCTGCACGCGCTCTGGCTCTTCATGGGGGCATGGTCCACCGGGGGTTTCGCGCCCCAGAGCCTGAACCTGCTCTATTACCACAGCTTTTTGGTGGAGTTGATCACCCTGGTCATCTTCGTCATCGGGTCATTCAACTTCGCGCTGCACTACGCGGTGTGGACGGGGAACCGCAGGGAGATATACAGGAACGTGGAGGTCAGGTCCTTCGTCACCACCCTGCTGCTCGGCACTTTCCTGCTCACCCTGGGCATGGCCAGGCAGGGGGTGTTCGGCGACCTTACGATGTTCTTCAGGAAGGGTTTCTACAACATAGTCTCCGGCCATACCACCACCGGCAACAGCACCATTTACTCGGTCTCCTTTTACAAGGACCTGGGTTTTCTGGGTCTTTTCTCAGTAATCATGGTGATGGCCGTCGGGGCCAGCGCCTGTTCCACCGGGGGCGGCTTCAAGGGGCTTCGGATGGGGATCATATTCAGGAGCATGAGGCAGGAGATCAGGAGGATCCTATCCCCCGAGTCCGCGGTGGTAAGGGAGAAGATCCATCACATAAGGGACATCTGGATCGATGACGCCATGGTGAGGGCGGCCATGTTCATCGTGCTCAGTTACGTCGTCATCTATTTCGCCGGCGGGATCCTGGGGGTGGCTTACGGGTATCCACCCCACGTGGCGTTCTTCGATTCCGTTTCCGCCGGGAGCAACACCGGGCTGTCGGCGGGCCTGACCTCTCCCCTGATGCCCACGGCCATGAAGGTCTTCTATATATTCGCCATGTGGGCGGGAAGGCTGGAGTTCGTGTCCATCCTGGCCCTGGTGGGTTTTGCCGGGGTCCTGGTAAAAGGCAGGAGGGCGAAGCACGCTTGATGGGAGGTCAGGGGCGGAAGGTATGCAAGGGGAGTGGCGATAGGAGCGCCTATGTCCTGCTGTGCCTACTTCTTTCCATCGCCTGCCTTTTGTTTTTCCCGGTGCCCGCTTTAGCGGGCAGCGTTGAAGAGGGCGGGCTTTCGGGTATCGTTCGTATCTCGGACCTGGTGGAGAACATGGAGGAGTACGACGGGAAGACAGTGAGCGTGGAGGGCGAGGTGGTGGGCGACGTCATGATCCGGGGGGAAGGCGCCTGGATAACGGTAAACGACGATCCCTATGCGGAAAGGAGCCTGGAGGAAGGCGGCGAATTCGCGGGGGTCTCCAACATAGGCATCGGTGTCTGGGTGGACCCGGATATGGCCCGGGAGATCCGGCACACCGGGGATTACAGGGAAAAAGGCGACAAGGTCAGGGTGAGCGGCGTTTTTCACCGGGCCTGCAGGGACCACGGAGGGGAAACCGACATCCATGCCCTATCTTTGCAGGTCCTGAAAAGGGGCTATACTTTCGACCGCCCCTTTGACTGGGGCAAGCTCGCTGTCGCCCTCGTGCTTTTAGTTTCCACCGCCCTTCTGTGGCGGGCGCGGGAAAAGGTAAGGCGGGGCAGAAGGAAAAGGGCGGCCTGGTGAGTTGGCCCGGCCGCCTCTGCAAGGCGATAACGACAGCGTGTTCACCGGGAAAAGGTCGCGAGTTCGAGAACGGGTTGGATTTATATCCCAGGGGTGCATTATCATCGTCGTCGCGTTAGCTTACGCAGGGCAGATGCGCGCGGGAACGGGTAGCACGAGATGGAGAGGGATCCGCGGAAGATCTACCGTCTGAGGCCAGACGAGGTTTACCGGGCCCTGGACACAGCTCCGGAGGGCCTGGCAGGCCAAGAGGCGGAAAAGCGCCTCGGGGACTTCGGCCTCAACCAGATACAGGAGAAGAAGGGCACTCCACTCTGGAGGAGGTTCGTCTCCCACCTCACCAATTTCTTCGCCATCCTGCTCTGGGTGGGGGCCGTGCTCTCCTTCCTCTCCGACCAGGCGCCTCTCGGATGGGCCATCATCGGCGTGATCCTGGTGAACGCCGTCTTCACCTTCTTCCAGGAGTACAAGGCGGAGAGGGCCACGGAGGCCTTGAAGAGGATGCTCCCCCAGAAGGCCCACGTGATCCGGGACGGGGAGGAGGTGGAGGTAGAGGCCACCCTGCTGGTGCCCGGGGATGTCCTGGTCTTGAGGGAGGGAGACCACGTTTCCGCCGACGCCCGCCTGGTGGAAAGCAGCGAGCTCAGGGTGGATAATTCCGCCCTCACCGGCGAGTCGGAGCCGGTGAGGCGGAGTGCCGTGCCGGTCACCGAGGAGGACATCAACCTGCCCGACGCCTTGAACCTCGTCTTCGCCGGCACATCGGTGGCCATGGGCAGCGGCAAGGCGGTGGTCTATGCCACCGGCATGGACACCGAGTTCGGGAAGATAGCCCGGATGACCCAGGCGGTGGAGGAAGAGGAATCCCCCATCCAGCAGCAAATGCGGCGCATCACCAAGTTTGTGGCGGCACTGGCCCTTTCCCTGGGAGTGGTCTTCTTCCTGCTGGGACAGTTCGTGGTCAAACTGCCTTTCTCCGAGAACCTC
>JBBFMI010000188.1:0-4415 GCA_037478635.1 Candidatus Geothermincolales bacterium
GGGGCCGGGATAGCTCCCAGGGTTACATTGATGCCGGTGAAAGTGCTGGACGTCTCGGGAAAGGGCTACGCCTCATGGTTGGCATCCGGCATCCGGTACGCCGCCGACCACGGGGCCCACGTCATCTGCATGGGGGTGGCCTCCCCTCGCCACAGCCAGGCCGTGGCCGAAGCGGTACGCTACGCCTACCAGCGAGGGTGCGTAATGGTGGCAGCGGCGGGAAACGAGGGGTCCGATCCCGGGTATCCCGGTGGCATGGCCTGCCCCGCCGACGAGGACGAATACGTGCTGGCGGTGGGAGCGACCGACATGCGGGACTGGAGAGCCCACTACTCCAACCGGGGCGATGGCCTGGACGTGGTGGCGCCAGGGGGAGACCTCACCCGGGACGATGACCTCGATGGGCGCGGCGACGGCATACCCCAGGAAACCTACCGCGTGCCCGGCAATCCCCAGTCCGGCTTCGTCCTGTACTGGGGAGAGGGGACCAGCCTGGCCGCGGCCCAGGTGGCTGCGGTCTGTGCCCTGCTGTCGTCCCTGCATCCCAAGATCCCTCCCTCCCAGGCCATGGAGATAATACGTTCCACCGCCCGGGACCTCGGCCCCAGGGGATGGGACCCCGACACCGGCCACGGCATGGTGGACGCGGCATCGGCCCTGTCCCGCGCCGGCCGCCACTCCTACTACCTGGCGGAGGGGACCACCAGGAATGGATTCCACAGCTGGATATGCCTAGCCAATCCCGGGCTCGAGCCGATGGTGGTGGAGGGGAGTTTCCTTTTGGACGGCGGGTCGCCGGTTCCCATCTCCCAGCGCCTGGAGCCCCTTTCCCGTTACACCCTGTTCGTCAACGGAATCCTGGGGGAGGAAAGGGATTTCGGGGTGTACCTGTCATCGGACAAGCCCTTCTACGTGGAAAGGGCGATGTATTTCCTGTATAAGGGAGCCTGGGCGGGAGGGAGCAGCACAGCCGCGGCACCGGCGCCCGCCCGCTCCTGGTACTTCGCCGAGGGCACCACCAGACAGGGGTTCGAGGAGTGGCTGTGCCTGATGAACCCCCAGGACTCGGAGGCGACGGTGAAGGTGCACTACCTCCTGGGCGCGGGGCAGGGCCAGAACCTGGAGAGGGAGGTGAAGGTCCCGGCCCGCTCCCGGCGCACCGTCTTCGTCAACGAGGTGGTGGGGCCGGGGGTGGACGTGGCCCTGAGGGTGGAGTCGGACCTGCCGGTGGTGGCGGAAAGGCCCATGTATTTCCTGTACGGGGCAGGATCGTGGGGAGGTGGAAGCTGTGAGATGGGCTTTGACCCATGATCTATACACTTATGCCCGAAACCTGACCCCCTTCAGGACCGGATACAGGAGGGTGAAGCGGGCCACCATCGGCCTACCCCGAAAAGGATCCCCTTTTAAACGGGCATCCCTCGATAAGGCGGCCATCGTGGCGACAGTGGTGGCCTTGCTCTTCGGGCTATTGCCGCTCTCGGCTCCCAAGGCCCAGGCTTACTCGGCGGAAGGCAGGGTGATAGTGGAGCTATCCGGCGTCTCCAACATAACCACCCACGGAGACAGGGAGATAAAGGGGACCGACCACGTGACCAAGCAGCCCTACAAGTTCCGGCAGGAGAGATGGGGCAGGGACTTCACCTACCTCCTCTCCGGGCTCAGGCGGAGTTCCTACGACGTGGAGTTCAGCTTCTTCGAGCCTGTGTACGGTCCAGGGGAAAGGGTGTTCACCGTTTACGCCAACGGAAACCCCCTGGCCGGGCTAACCAACCTGGACATCGCCTCCAAGGTGGGGCAGAACACCGCCTACCAGGTCACTTCCCGCAACGTGGCCGCCCCTGGAGGGAAGATGGAACTGCGATTCCTGGCCTCCAGCCGCGAGGCAACCATCTGCAACATCCGCCTGCTCTCCTCGGGCACCACCGCCCTGGAGATAAACGTCCTCACTGATAGGCATTGGCAATCCCTGCCAGTCCGTTTCGTAAACCGCGATGGGCAGGCCGCTCACGAGGTGATCCTGGGCAGGCTCGGCTCCCGGTTCATGATAAACCCCCAGCCCCAGTTCCTCGCCTGGCGGCAGTCGCCCCTGGGGACCTGGTCGGACGACCTGAGTGAACTGGTGCTCGCCTTCCGGGACGCGGAGGGCGATATCCGCTGCCTTCCCTTCACCGCCCGTTACCCCGTTTTCTCCCAGATTTCCCAGCGGGAGACCGTCACCGGGGTCGAATATGTCTGCGGCGACCCTTCCCTCCCGTTCCAGGTGAAGGTCACTTTCAGGGCTCCCTTCTACCCGAGGGACATCCGCCTCTCCTCTGCCCCCTTCTTCTACCTGGACGTGGAGGTGCTCAACCGGACCTCCCAGGTGACGGAGGGCACCTTTCTCTTGGCTTTGGCCCACCGGGACGACAACACCGGCCCCAACTCCCCCTCGCCCCTCACCTCCGCTCCCGGTTACAGGTTCCGCACTCGGTACACCTTCGGGAGCGAGAGCTACGTCCGCCCGGACAACAACTCCGGCTTCGTGGCCTTCGACGAGGCCCTCGCCCTGTATGAGGACGAAGGCGTCACGTGGCATTATCAAGACCCGGTCGACACGAGCTGGATTTGGCCGTCTCCCTCGGGCTATCCCCTGCCCTATAGGCAACTGGTGTACACGTTCACTCCAAGGGGATACACCGGCCTGGAATGGGGCTTCCAACTGCCGCCGAACGAGGGCCAGGTCAAGAACGCCGTCCTTGCCGCCCACAGCTCCTCCCCCGTGCTGAACGTGAGGGGGGACAACAGCTACCGGTTCCTGTACAACCGGCCCGGTGGTCCCGAGCTGACGTCGGTGGAGGCCGTGGTCGGATACGCCGTGTCCGAAAGGGACGAGATCCTCGCCAAGTCCGACTTCTTCGACCGCCTATTCAGCAGCGAATACCTTTCCCCCTTCCCCGAAGCGGGCAGGCGACTGCTGGCCATGGCCTTCCAGAACTTCATCATCAACACCTGGTGGTGTTACGGGAGCGGCGGCCAGGAGTGGTTCAGCGTCTGGGAGGGCATCCCCTGCATGTTCCACTCCACCATCGACGTGGAATACAACAACGCCTGGTTCTACCTGCTATTCTGGCCCGAGCTCCTGGGGAAGCTGCTCCGGGAGTGGACCTATTTCGAAAAGACCAACCCCCAGGGAAAGTACCTCTCCCACGACATGGGTGTCGTCAACAGGGTGACAGGCATGGCCTATCCCCATGACATGCCAGTGGAGGAGAACGCAAACTACCTGCTGCTTCTTTACTCCTACTGGAAGCACACGGGGGACACCGAGGCCCTGTCCGAACTCTATCCGAAGGCTTCGGAATACCTGCGCTTCCTCATCAACTGCGACGTCGACGGCAACGGCCTTCCCGACCTCCACACCTCGAACACCATCGATCAGGGTTCCGATGCCATACAGCACGCCCGGAACCAGGTCTACCTGGGGGTGAAGGTCCTGGCGTCCTGCCGGGCCTTCGTGGAGATGTCGGAGGCGCTGGGAAAGGGCGGCAACCTGACATCGTCCGCCACGGATACCGTGGCCAGGATCAACGTGACCCTGGGGGACCTCTGGCTGGGAGACCACTTCGCCATCTGCGACGACCCCGACATCCCGCCCGAGGAAGCGGAGGCCTACTCCCTCTACGCCTCCAACGGCCTCCTATACCTGCTCGCCTCCGGCCTTGACGCGGGGCTCACCGTCGACAACCTCGAGCGGATGAAAAAGGACATCGCCTCGGGAGCCTCCCGCCTCACCCGCCGCTACGGTGACGTGCACACGAGCGTGAAAAACGAGAACCAGTGGGTCTCGCAGAACGTCTGGCGGGACGCCATCGGGTATTACCTCGGCCTTGCCGAGTGGCCCCGGGGGCAGGATGCCAGGACCTCCAGGTACTGGAACCTGCAGCTACTCTACGCCACCCAGCAAAGGGGAGGATTCTGGGACGTATGCGACTACCGGGACTATTATTTCACGGGCACCAGCGAGGCCTTCGCCCGGGGATTCGCCTCGCCGGAACAGCTGCAGGCATACCTCCAATCGCTCTCGGGTGCCGGGGAGGAGTTCAGCGGGGCCTTCTCCCTGCTCGAGCCCTACCAGCAATCCCTGGGCTATTACCCGAGGGGCGCGACCGCCCTGGTCTTGATCCCCGCCCTGGCCCGCCTGAGGCTGGACCGGCCATCGGGGATCCTTCTCTACGAGCCGGCCTGGTCCCCCGCCCGCGTACCGGTTTTCGCCTGTGCCGACTGGGAGGCCCCGGACCCCGCCGCCCGGATACCTCTGCTGGTCTTCGACGAGAGGGGAAACCTCGTCCAGGTGAGCAACCGTGACCTGCTCCCAGGAAGGCTGGCAAAACCCGGGTATCGGCCGATTGCTGACCTGGAGGCAAGGCCCTTCT
>JBBFMI010000189.1:0-4391 GCA_037478635.1 Candidatus Geothermincolales bacterium
CAAGGATCTGCGCCGTGCCCGGGCCGGGGCGCAGAACATGATCCCCACCACCACCGGCGCGGCGCGCGCGGTGGGGCTGGTGCTGGGCCACATCCTGCTGGCCCTGGGCCTGGCCACCGCTTCCTGCCGGGGCGGCGGAGGGAGGGAGGTGATCCTGGCCACCACCACCAGCGTTCAGGAGACGGGGTTGATCGACCTCTGGGTTTCCATGTTCGAGGAGGAGAGTCCCTACCGGGTGAAGGTGATCGCGGTGGGGAGCGGACAGGCCATGGAGATGGGGCGCCGGGGCAAGTGCGACCTGATGCTCGTGCACAGCCCCGAGGACGAGGAGGAAATGGTGAGGGAGGGCTATGCAGTGAACCGCCAGCCGGTCATGTACAACGAGTTCGTCCTGGTGGGGCCGCCCGACGACCCTGCGGGCGCCAGGGAAGCGGGGAACGCGGCGGAGGCCATGAGGAGGATCGCCGGATCCGGGAGAGGCTTCGTCTCCAGGGGGGATGGCTCGGGAACCCACGCGAAGGAACTCGCCCTATGGGAACTGGCCGGCGTGGAGCCGGAAGGCGGCTGGTACCTGGAGACCGGCAAGGGCATGGGCGACACCCTGCGCGCGGCCTCCGAGAAGGGGGCGTACTGCCTCTGCGACGAGGGTACTTTCCTGGTCCTGCGGGACGAGCTGGACCTGGAGGTGCTTTTCCGCGGGGACCCCACGCTCTTCAATTACTATCACGTGATGGAGGTGGACCCGGGACGGTGGCCGGACGTGAACTCTGAGGGAGCCAGGCGGTTCTCCGAGTTCATCCGCGGCGAAAGGGCGCAGGCGGTGCTCCTTTCCTTCGGAAAGGAAAAATATGGGAAACCGCTCTTCGTGCCCTGTGCCCTGGGCGAACGGGCCGGGGGAGAGGGTTGAGCGAGTCCGGAGGAGGACGGTATTCGCATGGGAGCGACTCGTTACAGGGCAGGTAAGCCCTGGCCATATCCACGAGACGTTCCCTACTTGATGGAAAGATATGGTAAGGTTTCGCTTGCTCGCTCAGCGCCTGATTTCCGGATGCGGGTACGGTGCCGGGAGTCGACCGGTCTCCGGGGCGCCCCGGCATGAGCCGGTCGCGGGAAGGTCCGGGGCGGCGCGCCATCGCCCCAGTATGCACTCCAGGAGAGGCGCCGGGCCCGGAGGATGAAGGAGGAGGTATCGACTTGGGAGAGATCTGGCAGGGGCTGGTGGAAGCCTGCAAGCTCATCGCCCGGCTGGATCCCTACGTTTTGAAGGTGACGGCGTTCACCCTCTACGTGTGCTCCATCGCCACCCTGGCCGGGATGGTCCTGGGCATCCCCCTGGGAGCCCTCCTCGCCCTTTACCGCTTCCCGGGGCGGAAGCTGCTGGTGACCCTGGTGAACGCGGGGATGGGGCTTCCCCCGGTGGTGGTGGGCCTCTTCGTGTACCTGTTGCTCAACCGGCGGGGGCCCCTGGGTTTCCTGGGCTGGCTTTACACCCCCAGGGCCATAATCCTGGCCGAGCTGGTCCTGGCCTTCCCCCTCGTCGCCGGCATCACCATGGCGGCCCTGCAGGACGTCGACCCCAGGCTGATGCTCCAGCTCCGTTCCCTGGGCGCGGGCAGGGTGCGGGCGGCGCTCACCCTCATGAGGGAGAGGCGCCTTTCCCTCCTCGCGGCGGTGATAGCCGGCTTCGGTGGCGTCATCTCGGAGGTGGGCGCGGCCATGATGGTGGGGGGCAACCTCATGCTCCACGGCCAGCCATATACCCGCACCCTCACCACCGCGCTGGTCCTGGAGGTCAGCAGGGGGGAGAGCGTCAGGGCGATCGCCCTGGGCATGATACTTTTGGGCATCACCCTCCTCCTCGTTTGGATACTGACCATGGTGCAGCAGGGCTCGCTGGTGGGCAGGGCTTTCAGGGCGGCTTTCGGCTCGCCGGCGGGAGGCCCAGGGAGGGAGGGGCCATGAGGACCGCGCTGGTGGCGGAAGGCCTGGGGCACTCGTATGGAGGCAAGGAAGTCCTGCGGGTAGGCCGCCTGGAGGTCCGCGAGGGGGAGGTGACCGCCATCGTGGGGCCCAACGGGGCGGGCAAGAGCACCCTGCTCCGCCTGATGGCCCTGCTGGAGGCCCCCGGGCAAGGGGAGATCATCTTCTGGGACGGGTCCCGGCTCTCGGCCATGAGCCGCAGGGACAGGAGGAGGATCTCCAGGGATATCGCTGTGGTCTTCCAGGACCCCCTGCTGCTGGGACGAACGGTGTGGAAGAACCTGGAATATGGCTTGAGGGTGAGGGGGGTGCCCAGGGAGGAGAGGGCGAAAAGGGTGGGGGACATGCTCGACAGGCTGGGGCTCCGACACCTGGCGGGGCGGCATGCATCCACCCTCTCGGGAGGGGAGGCGGGGAAGGTGTCCATAGGAAGGGCCATGGTCCTCGATCCGAAGCTCCTGCTCCTGGACGAGCCCCTCTCCAACCTCGACCTCTCCTCGAGGAGGGAGATCCTCAGGCTCATCTCCGAGATGGTCAGGGAGAGGGGGATCACGGCGGTGTACGTCTCCCACGATCACCACGAGGTCCTGGAGATAGCGGACCGCATGGCCGTCCTCCTGGACGGGGAGCTGGTGCAGGAGGGGAGGCCCGACGAGGTCTTCCGTCACCCGGCTTCGGAGAGGGTGGCGGCGTTTTTGGGCGCGGAGAACCTCTTGGACGGAAGGGTGACGGGGAACACCGGGGATGGCGTTGCCGTCTCGGTGGGGAGGGCTGAAGTGTACGCCGCCGCCGATTTCCCGGTGGGCGAGAGGGTGAAGGTCATGGTCCACCCGGAAGAGGTGGTGCTCCTGCCGCCGGGGGAGGGAAGCGGGTCCGCCCGCAACCGCCTCGTGGCCAGGGTGGCGGACCTGAGGGAGCTGGGGGGAGTGGCGAGGGTGAGGCTCGACTGCGGCTTTCCCTTGACGGCCCACGTGACCCGCACCTCCTGCCGGGAGCTGGGCTTGAGGCCGGGGGCCACGGTCCTCGCGGCCTTCAAGGCCACCTCCGTCCACCTTATGCCATATTCTTCCAAGAAGTACGAGGAGGCGGATGACGGGACGGGATGGTCCGGCGCCTTGCGAGACGGGGAGGGCAGATGAAGGCGAAGGTGTTCGAAAGGTCGGTAAAACTTGGAAGGCCGGCGGGGAGCGCCGTCTTCCCCTCCTTGGCCCTGGCCGTGCTGGCGGTGACCGCGTTCTGCGCCTTACTCCTGGCCGGATGCTCGGACCCGGGCCCAGGGGAGGTGCTGGTGCTGGCGGTGAGCAACGACCTCGCGGACTCGGGCATCGAGGGGGCGGCCTCGGCCTTCGGCAGGGCGAAGGGCGCGGAAGTCGAGATAAGGTGGGTGAGCGACGAGCAGGCCATGGACCTTTTGAGGTTCGGTGAATGCGACGTGGCCGTGAGCCATTACCGGGATGGCCTGGAGAGGCTCTTGAACTGGAATTACGTAACCGGGAAGGCGGAAGTCATGCGGGACGAATACGTCCTGGTGGGACCTCCCGGCGACCCGGCGGGGCTGGAGGGAGTGGGGTCGCTCCAGGATGCCTGGAAGAAAATAGCAGAGTCGGGCGCTTTACTCCTGGCGCGGGAGGACGGCTCTGGGGCCTCTCGCTTTGTGGCCTCGCTGGTCATGGGCATCGAGGTGCCGGGACGTGGCAACCTGGTGCAGACGGTGAAGGGGGACGAGGCGGAGTTGTTGAGGAGCGCGGCGGAGAGGGGTGCCTATGCCCTGGCGATGAAGAGGTATTACGAGGCCTCCCCGGGAGGATTGAAGGTCTTCTTCAGGGACGAGAACTCCCTGAAGGACGTCTATTACGCCGTGGCGGTCAACCCGGAGGTCTATCCCGATGCCAGGATAGCCCTGGCGAGCGAATTCATAGAGTACCTAACCTCGGAGGAAGGCCAGTCGATGCTCTCGCCCTCGCTCCGGGTGCGACCTTGAGCGGCGCCTGGCGTGGGACGATGCGCGGAAGGCGTCCGGGAGGTGGAACGGAAGGCGGCTTGAGATGGTGAAGCGCGGGTACCGCGCGGTTGGCATTCCCGGAGGATGTCGGTCGTTGCGTTCCATCGCCCGACGGGCGGTCAGGCGAACGGTCAGCGTTAGGTTTTCGCTGGAGGTGAACAGGATGCTTTCCCTGGAAGAGGCGAGATCCCGGGTGCTCGAGGCGGTGGGCACCACGGACGTGGTCAACAGGAACATCGTGGAGGCATGGGGCCACACCCTCGCCCTGGACGTGCGGGCCCCCCACCCCGTCCCTCCCTTCGATAACTCGGCCATGGACGGTTACGCGGTGCGGGCATCGGACCTGGAGGGTGCCACGCCGGAGGAACCTGCGCGCCTGAGGGTGCTCCAGGACCTGCCCGCGGGCTAC
>JBBFMI010000190.1:0-4374 GCA_037478635.1 Candidatus Geothermincolales bacterium
CCCCTTTCCCGATCTACCGGGGTGTAGGCCCGGGGTTAAGACCACATCCTGGACCCGGTGCCAGTGAGTCCCCCTCTCCCGCCAAGTCCCGATGGAGAACCGGCTCGCTCCGCACCTCGTGTCCCGGGATCCACCCGAGGCCAGGCGTTTAGGGACAGGTAATATATACCACGGATCTCGTGAGGGCACCCGGGGGAAGGCGATGCCTTGCACAGAGACCCGTTAGCGGCCCGGTTTCCAGCCGACCCCATGTCTCCAGCGGGTTCGCGGAGACGGGGGATCTTCTTTTCCGCGATTCGCGATCCCTCTTTAGGGAGATGTTGACAGGACACCATCCATGCGTGTTATTTATTAGACCTGGTTCGTGCGTTCGGCGGAAGGGCGATGATAGAGGTGGCTCATAGTCGCGAGCCCTCGGGCGTTGAGATCGACCGCTTCTGGTGGTGGCGTGGCCGCCGTGGCGGTGTTTGCCCGCCTTTCCGCCAGGCTTGAGGAAGAGGGCAAACCGGGGCCACGGAGAGAGCTCCGTGGCCCCTTCGTTTTAAGGGCACGAACAAGGAGACAGGAGGTGCGAGATGGCAGAGAAACCGAAGGTCGTCTTCCTCGACGAGAAAGACATACCGAGGGCCTGGTACAACGTCCTACCTGACCTGCCCAAGCCCCTGGAGCCCCCGCTTCACCCGGTGACGAAGAAGCCGGTGGGACCCGACGACCTGGCCCCCCTTTTCCCCATGGGCCTTATACAGCAGGAGGTGAGCCAGGAGAGGTACATAGAGATCCCCGAGGAAGTAAGGGAGGTTTACAAGATCTGGAGGCCCACGCCCCTAATGAGGGCCACCAGGCTGGAGAAAGCGCTCCAGACGCCCGCCAGGATCTATTACAAGTACGAGGGGGCGAGTCCCGCGGGGAGCCACAAGCCCAACACGGCGGTGGCCCAGGCTTATTACAACAAGGTCGAAGGGGTGAGGAAGCTCACCACCGAGACCGGCGCTGGCCAGTGGGGGAGCGCCTTGGCCATGGGCTGCAACTTCTTCGGGCTGGAGCTACAGGTGTTCATGGTGAGGTCGAGTTACCAGCAGAAGCCGTACCGCAGGGTGCTGATGGAGACCTGGGGGGCAAAGGTGGAGCCCAGCCCGAGCAACCTCACCCAGGCAGGAAGGAAAATACTGGAAGAAAGCCCGGATACGCCGGGTAGCCTCGGGATTGCCATCTCCGAGGCCATCGAGATGGCCCTACAGGGAGATGACGTCAAGTACAGCCTGGGAAGCGTCCTCAACCACGTGCTGTTGCACCAGACCGTCATCGGCCTCGAGGCCAAGAGGGCCTTCGAGCTCATCGACGACTATCCCGACATGGTCATCGGCTGCGTGGGCGGGGGATCGAATTTCGGCGGGATCGCCCTCCCCTTCGTCAAGGAAAAGCTGGAGGGCAAGGACATCCGGCTGATCGCCGTGGAGCCGACTTCCTGCCCCACCCTGACCGGCGGAAGGTACGAGTACGATTTCGGGGATATAGCCGGCCTCACGCCGCTCCTCCTGATGTACACCCTGGGCCACGACTTCATACCCCCCGCCTCCCATGCCGGAGGGCTGAGATACCACGGCGATTCCCCCATCATAAGCTTGCTGGTAAAGGAAGGAGTGATGGAAGCCAGGGCTTACCACCAGGTGGAGGTCTTCGAGGCGGCGGTCGCCTTTGCCCGCGCCGAGGGATTCGTGCCGGCTCCCGAGACCGCCCACGCGGTGAAGGCCGCCATAGACGAGGCCATCAAGTGCAGGGAGAGCGGCGAGTCCAAGTGCATACTCTTCAATTTCTCCGGCCACGGCTACCTGGATCTGGCGGCCTACGACGAGTACCTGGCCGGGAAGCTCAGCGACGTCTGAGAGGTCGGAGGGAAGAGGGGGCGCCGCGGCGCCCCCTCTTTTGATTGGATGGAAACTATTGCCATATGTGGGCAAGGCTTGGGATTCTTGATAGCGCCACCGTACAGGGGATGCTCTCAACGCCCTATGGTTGCCATATATTGGTAATACATGGAGTCTCGAGCCAACACGTGATGGCTTCACCGCTCCCGTGGGGGCTTGAAGGGAAAGAAGCGCCATCGCATGCCGGCGACCTGGCCCGGAACCGTCGATTACGCCGGTCCCGGATAGGTGGGCATGGTAAAGCAGTACGGGAACCGAGCCGGGGCGGCCACGGGTCATCTCCCCGTCGTTATATAATTCTTGGCATGGAAAAAACATCCGTTCGCGCGGAGCATAGATCGCCGCTTCAGGGCATCGTCCCCAAGTCCTGGGTGACACTGATGGTCATCGCCTTGCTCGTCTGTCTTGCGGGGTGTGGCGATGGCAAGGGCGTTGAGGCGGGCGGGGAGGAGTACCTGGTGCTTCAGGTGATAAACGCCATCCTCGTCCCCAAGGCGGGCTCCCGGGATTTCGTGGTGGAATGGAGGCGGCTTCCCGCCGGCCCGGGAGACGTGGAGCCGGAGGAGCTGGGGATCAGGTTCTGGAAATACGAGGGGGGTTCTCTGCAGGAGATAAGCCGGGAAGATTACGACGCGCTCACGGAAAGGCCCGGAAAGGGGGGAGCGGGGACCTGGTCTTATTCCCAGCATTCCATCACCGTCCTGCAGCTGGATCGGGACAAGGGGGAGGCGGTGGTGGAGGTGGGATCGCTGTACAACATCCTTTCCGGGGAGGGGGTAAGGTATCTGTTCCGCAGGGAGGACGGCCGTTGGGTGAAGGTCTCGGAAGAGACAGTCTGGGTAAGCTGATCCGGGGGGCCTGCCTGGGGGCCGCTTTCCTCGCGCTCTCCCTGAACCTGCCCTCGTGCAAGGGAGCGGATGAGAGATCGGCCGCGCCATCGCCTGAGGCGGGGGTGGCCGTGAGGGCGGTAGAGGCGGCGGTGGAAGGGCGACATCTCGAGTTCCTCGAGCTCGTGGACCCCGATTTCTTGGAGACGGTCAGCAGGGAGACGGGGATGGCGCGGGGACCCGAGCTGGGGCGCGCGCTGTCCATCCGGTTCGCCGACAAATATCTCCCGCCAGGGGTCTTGGAACTGCGCAGGATAGAGGCGGATTTCGTGGCCGATGGGGCAAAAGGGACCGCGTTTTTGTGGGGGGAGATGGTGCTCGAGGGCGGCAACGTCCTGGAGCTGTCCAGGGAAGAAGCGTTGAGGATACCCGTGCTCAAAAGGGGCGAGGGTTGGTTCGTGGATATGTTGAGGGGTTGAGCACTAACCCGCCTCTTCTTACTATAACGCGGTTCTCTTGGAACCTCGAGCGGCAAGGGGGCTTCTGGCGAAAGGGGTGAGGCTGGCCGGGACCGGTTATGCTCCCTTCGTCTCCGTGAGACCGGGCGCCATCGGCTGCCCTGCGGGAGGTTTCTCAGCGCCCTTTCCTGGGCGGTGGCCACCCGGGCAATGGGGACCATAGGGCATGGCCAGTGCATAATACGGATTGTCGAGGGAGGAGGTGTGCCCGTGGTAATCACCGATATCCGCTGCTACATCTGCCACTTCCCGCTTCCGGCGCCCTTCAGGCCCAGTTGGATCCCGAGCTTCGAGCAGACCACCAACGGGGCGGTGCTGGTGAGGGTCTTGACCGACGATGGGATAGAGGGTGCCTGCGCGGGGGTGGCCTTCGCCGGGGAGTGGAAGGGGTTCGCCGAGCTGTTGAAGGCCTTCCTGGTGGGGAGGGACCCCTTCCGCGTCGAGGACGTGGTGGAGTTGCTCCGTTCGGCGAAGGTCATCGGGGTCAGGCCCTGGTTCGTCGAGGTGGCCCTGTGGGACGTCATCGGCAAGGCCTGTGGCCAACCCGTCTATAGGTTGATGGGGGGCGCACGGGACAGGGTGAAGGCATATGCCTCCACGGGAGAGCTCAGGCATCCGGAGGAGATGGCTGCCCTGGCACAACGCCTGGTGGAGGAGGGATTCCGGGCGCTGAAGATCCGGTTGAGGCGACCCGATTACCGCGAGGACTTGGCCGCGGTGGAGGCGGTCAGGATCGCCGTGGGAGACGACATCGAGCTGATGGTGGACGCCAACCAGGCGTGGAAGATCCATGGCTTCGGGGATTACCCGAGGTGGGACCTGAAGACGGCGATGACGGTGGCCAGGGAGCTGGAGGCGATCAAGGTGAGCTGGCTGGAGGAGCCCCTTCCCATGAGGGATTTCGACGGCCTGAGGATATTGCGGGAGTCCACTTCCGTCAGGATCAGCGGCGGGGAGGCCAACGACGACCTGGACGATTTCCGGGAACTGTTGTCGCGGGGTTGCTACGACGTGGTCCAGCCCGACGTCACCTTCGCGGGAGGCCTTTCCATCGGGCGGAAGATAGCCGCGGTGGCCGAGGCCCATCACGTGACCTACAATCCC
>JBBFMI010000191.1:0-4355 GCA_037478635.1 Candidatus Geothermincolales bacterium
AGCCGATCCGGGTCCGGCCTGCTACGGCAAAGGAGGGGAGCCCACCGTGACCGATGCGCATCTCGTGCTGGGGCGCTTTCCCGGGGCGGGACTGCTGGGCGGGAGAATGCCGCTGGACGAGGCAAGGTCGGTAGAGGCCCTCCTGGGACTGGGTAGGAGACTGGGATGGGATGCTAGGGAGGTGGCCCGGGGGATCTTGATGGTGGTGCTTTCCCAGATGGCCGGGGCGGTTAGAGTCATCAGCGTGGAGCGCGGGCACGACCCCTCTCGTTTCGTCCTGGTGGCCTTCGGCGGGGCGGGGCCCATGCTGGGGTGCGAACTGGCGGAGGTCCTGGGGATGAAGTGGGTCATCGTCCCCCCGTGTCCCGGCGCGTTTTCTGCCCTCGGCATGGTCCTGTCGGAAAGGGTCTGGGACGAGTCCAGGGCCCTGATGAAGGAACTCGGGGCGGAAGGGGTGATGGAGGCCAAGAGGGTATGGGAGAAGATGATGTCCAGCCTGCCGCGGGAATGGAGGGAGGGAGAAGCGAAGACGGCGGCCGACCTGAGATATCGTGGCCAGGGATACGAGCTGACCGTGCCGGTCGAGAGCTCCTGGGGGCCTGGCCAGTGGAGGGAGGCCTTCGACCAGGCCCACCTCAAGAGGTTCGGTTACGCCCTCGAGGGAGAGGACATAGAGATAATCAACCTGAGGTTAAGGGTTACCTTACCGCCACCGGTGGAGGTGGAAGATATCGAGATGGTGGCAGGAGTGGGGACCTCCGGTACCCTCCTCGAGGGCACGGTGGGACAGGACGCGACGATCGACTTCATCCGGGAAGGGAAGGAATGGGTGGAGGCGAGGGCCGAGGTCCTCGACCGGCGAGGGTTGAAGAAGGGCGATTCCGGGGAAGGGCCGGCGGTGATCCTGGAGGAAGACACCACCGTCCTCGTGCCGCCAGGTTGGCGTTACCGGGTGGACCACTTAGGGGACCTGCTCCTGGAGAGAATGGAGCGAGGCAGAGGTTGAACTCGATGTAGGTCCGTGGACCACGGAAAAGACCCCGAGTGCCAGGAGAGGAGGGAGGAAGTGAAGGGTAGCTGGGACGCGGCTCTCCTGGAGGTCTTCTCGCAGGCCTTGAGCCAGGTCGCCGAGGAGATGGGAGTGGTGTTGGGCAGGTCGGGGCGTTCTCCCAACATCAAGGAGAGGCGAGACTATTCCTGCGCCCTTTTCTCGGCAAGGGGAGAACTCCTGGCCCAGGCCGCTCACATCCCCGTGCACCTGGGCTCCCTTCCCCTGTCCATGGACTACCTGGTCCGCCACTTGAGGTCAAAGGGGCGGAAGCCCAGGGAGGGCGATGTCTATATCTGGAACGATCCCTTCTCCGGGGGAACGCACCTCCCCGACATCACCATGGCGGCACCCTACTTCCTGGGGCACAAGCTCATGGGCTTCGGGGTGGTCAGGGCTCACCACTCCGACGTGGGCGGAAGGGCGCCCGGCTCCATGCCGGTGGGCGAGGAGGTATACCAGGAGGGGCTCATAATCCCCCTCACCCTTTACGCGGAAGGGGGTAGGGTCAAGGAGGAGGTGGAGGAGCTCATCCTCGCCAACACCAGGACCCCAGAGGAGAGGAAGGGGGACCTCAGGGCCCAGATGGGTGCCTTGATGGTGGGGGCGCGGAGGTTCCGGTCCCTTGTGGAGGATTGGGGCGAGGACTTCGAAGAGATGGAGAGGGAGCTTCTCGACTACGCAGAGAGGCTCACCCGGGAGACCCTGGGGGAGCTGGAAGGAGAATACGAGTTCGTGGATTACCTGGACGACGACGGCAAGGGGAGAGAGGACATAAACATAAATGTGAAGTTGACATTCAAGGATGGTCACATGACGGCGGATTTTCGCGGGACCCATCCCGAGGTGGAGGGGCCCTTGAACTGCCCGCCCGCCGTGACCCATTCCGCCGTTTACTACGTGCTCCGTTGCCTGCTTCCACCCCACGCCCCCTTCAACCAGGGGTGCCTGAGGAGGGTGAGAGTCGTTCTGCCGGAAAGATCCCTGGTGAACGCGTCCTGGCCCAGGGCCGTGGCCGGGGGTAATGTGGAGACCTCCCAGAGGATCGTGGACGTGCTCCTGGGCGCCCTTTCCCAAGCCCTGCCCGACCGGATCCCGGCGGCGAGCTACGGGACCATGACCAACTTCAGCTTCGGGGGTACCGCGCCCCGTCCTTTCGCCTACTACGAGACCATCGCCGGTGGTTGCGGGGCAAGGCCGGGAAAGGACGGCCTGGACGCCACCCACAACCACATGACCAACACCATGAACACCCCGGTGGAGGCCTTGGAGTTCTACTACCCGGTGAGGGTCCTCGAGTATTCCATGAGGGAGGGATCGGGCGGGAAGGGGCTTTTCCGGGGAGGGGACGGGGTGAGGAGGAAGTTCCTCTTCCTGGAGAGGGCATCGGTGTCGCTTCTCGCGGACAGGAGGAGAAGGGGTCCCTACGGGCTGAAAGGGGGAGAGCCAGGGAAGCCGGGGGAGGATTACCTGGTCGAGCCGGACGGGAGACGGACCAGGCTTCCATCGAAGGTCGAGTTGAAGGTTAAACCCGGGGACGTGATAGAACTGAACACCCCCGGGGGTGGCGGCTGGGGGAAGGAAGGATGAAAAACCCCACTAAGAACGGCAGTGTTTTGCGGTGAGCACGGGATCCGCGAGCACGGCCTCGTTATTTCTTGTGCATGCGCTGCACGCGGGTCCGGCGGAGCATCTTGCGGTGCTTCTTCTTGGACATACGCTTGCGGCGCTTCTTGATCACCGAACTCAAAGGTCATCACCTCACTGCTTGCTTTGCTTAAAAAACTCCAATACATTATACAATAACCCTCCAGGCCCTCAAAGGGAAAAGTCCTGCCCTAAAAGGGAAAATAAAATGGAAAAGGATGAGTGCGGCCCCTAACCGGAGGGAAAGCCGTACCTCGGATGGGAACCGCGCCACCTTCCAACACCATGGGGAACTCCCGTCAGGACCGATTACCGTAGAGTCCGCCCCTTTCAGGGCGAAGGTCAACGGGCTTCCTTTTAACCTGGGGGAAATCCGTCGCGGCGGATCCAGCCCAAACCTCCTCGGCCCCCGCGCGGGCAGAATCTGGATACTGCGTGCGGTCCCCCTCACCCTATCTACCTCGGCCCCGAGCGGGCAGGACCTGGGCAAAACCCAGAGGAAGCCCTTGTTTCGCGGGCCGGTTCTCTGCCCAAGACCACCCGGTATTGGGCGCCTGGTCGGGGCGGTTATTCGATTCAAGTTGGCGTTCCCCTTATTCTTAAAGGCGTTCCCCGTTCCCCCGGTGGTTTCCGGTGGAGGGTAGATCCGGTGATCCGTGTTCCCTAAGCATACCCACCGGAGAAGAGCTCGCGAAGTCGTCGCAGCGCGTCCCTCTTCTCCCCCGGGCTCAACCGGGCCCTCCGGACCGCGTCCGCCATGAAATTCCCGGTGGTTTCCGGTGGAGGATAATCTGGCAGATCCGCGCCGCCTAAGCATACCCGCCAGAGAAGAGCTCGCGAAGTCGTCGCAGCGCGTCCCTCTTCTCCCCCGGGCTCAACCGGGCCCTCCGGACCGCGTCGGCCATGATCTCGATGGAGGCGTCGTAGGTCTTCCGGTCCACCGGGTAGGGATAGCCGTCCTTTCCCCCGTGGGCGAAGGAGAACACCGCCGGGTCTTCCCAGCTCAGCTCGGTTCCGTGGACCAGCTCGGCGATCAGCGCCAGGGCGCGCAGGGTCTTGGCGCCCACCCCCGGCCTTTCCAGGAGGTCGAGGAAATCCGCGGGTGGCCTTTCGTAGGTCTCCAGCAGGGCCCTGCGGATGTGGCGGGGGTCGATGTCCTCGAGGAAGAGGCTGTGGCGCCGGGGAAGGGTCAATTCCCGCATCCTCGCCAGTTGGTTCAGAAGCGCATCGGGCTTTTCGGCCGCCAGCCGGGGCATCACCTCCCGGGAGCTCCTGCTCTTCTTGGCGGTGAGGTCCAGGGTAAGCCCCCTTTTCCGGGAACAGATGGCCGAGTGGGGCTCTTCCACCATGTCCCCGGCCCGCGCGGAGAGCCAGTGATAGCGGCGGGCCGTGGCGCTGGCTTCGTTCATCCCCTGCTGGACCACCGCCCACTCGCCCTCGGAGGTGAAGAGGAAGAAGTGGTGGTAGATCTGGTATCCGTCCTGCAGCGCGTTGTTGTCCACCCTGGCCGCCAGCCTGCTGGCCCTGATCAGCTCGGCAGGGGACCTTTCGATGTCGGCTTTCCCGGCCCACTCCTCTATCTCCGTGGGCGTCCCGCGGGCGGCTGCCCCCTTCCCCCCGGCGGCGAAAAGGCCCAGGTATGGCCGGTCCTTGAGGGCCT
>JBBFMI010000192.1:0-4303 GCA_037478635.1 Candidatus Geothermincolales bacterium
GGTGGCGGATGCCCTCGGCCCCTCCTCCGTCTCCCTGGAGGAGGTCGATTGGCGGAGGGCCCTGGCCATGGGGCTCGCCCAGGCCCTGGCCCTGGCCCCGGGAGTGTCCCGTTCGGGGGCAATTCTCTGCACCGGGAGGGCCGCCGGCCTGAAGAGGGAGGGCGCGGCCGATTTCGCTTTCCTCATGTCCGTCCCCGTCATCGCCGCGGCGGGTGCCTTCGAGGCGATGAAGATGTTTTCCGAGGGCATCGGCGGCAGGGACCTCCTCGCCATGGCGGTGGGGGCCGCCTCCTCCGCCGTGGCCGGACTGCTGGCTATCCGCTACCTGCTGCGCTGGTTGGGCAAAAGGAGCCTGGCCCCCTTCGCGGTCTACCGGGTAGCCCTCTCCCTGGCCATGCTGGTCCTGCTTTTCGTCGGGTAAGGCCTCCGAAGCCCGGGCGGGTCGGGCAAGGCGATGGTGGTGGACAGCCTCCCGTGGAGGAAGTCCGGTCATCCCGACACGTCTCGGGATTCTCCCTTCGTGCTCACCCTGCGTCAGAGCAAGGGGCGCGTGGATGGATGTGGATCGGGAAAGTCCTGGTCCGTCCCGCGGGCAGGCCTGGCCCCCTCGGGGGTGATGGGCTCCGAGCAGGCGGTGTCTATTGGTCCGGTGGGCTTGCCTATGTCCGGCCTGGACCTTGAGGAGCCCGGGGAAGCGGGGACGAGGAGGCGGGTTACTCAGGTGCCTGGCAAGCGCCGGCATGGGCGCAACCGGCCAATTCAGAAAGCAAGGGTGCGGAGGAGAAGGATTACTCAGGAACTGCTTGCCGTTCGCCTGACCATCCCCTCCAACCAGCGGGCCCATTCCTCCAGCCCCTGGCCGGTGCGGCAGCTCAACTCGAAGATGGTCACGTCGGGGTTCATCTTGGTGACCGTTTCCCGAAGGGCCTCCAGGTCGAAATCTCCCATCCCCAGCAGGTCCACCTTGTTCAGGACCAGGGCGTCGGTCTGGGTGAAGATGAGGGGATATTTCAGGGGTTTGTCGTGGCCCTCCGCCACCGAGAGGATGGTTACCTTGAGCGATTCCCCCAGGTCGAACTCGGCCGGGCAGACCAGGTTGCCCACGTTCTCTATTATCAGTAACTGCAGCTCCCCCAGGGGAAGGTGGTCCAGGGCCTGTCGTATCATGGCGGCGTCGAGGTGGCAGGCGCCTCCCGTGTTGATCTGGACCACCGGTATCCCGTGGGCTTTGACCTTGTCCGCGTCCACGCTGGAGGCTATGTCTCCCTCGATGACCCCCACTTTCACGCTGTCTTTGAGCAGCGAGAGGGTGCGGTCGATGAGAGAGGTCTTACCCGCTCCTGGGGAAGCCATGAGGTTGACGGCCAGGATGCCGTGTTCCCGGAAGAGCTTCCGGTTCTCCTCGGCCACCTTGCGGTTGGCGTCGAAGACCCCTTCCAGCACTCTGAGCTCCAATGCCCTGACCTCCTGATCCAGTGGACCCCCCGGTGGGACATCGCCCGTCGCCAAGGGGGGCACTTCACCCGGTCCACCTGTCAAGTGTACGCCGACCCATCGGCGCGGCTCCGGTTCCAGGGTCGGTTGATCGTCACCCATCTCCTCCCATTGCCTGCTACCTTCCCGGTCGGCCCTCGGGACGGGACCATGGCCGGAAGCACCGACCCTCGAGAGTGCGCTCTTACATGATCTCACTCTATTTCTATGGATTCCACCGTGAACTCCTTTCCCGACACGATATCGGAGTCCACCTCTCCGCAACCGGGACAGGTGAGGTCGAGGTCCTCGCCCACCGGGTACTCCCGGCCACACAGGTTGCAGCGCGCCTTTACCGGAACCCTGGTGAAGTTGAGGGAGGCGCCCTCGGCGATGGTGTCCTTGGTCACCATGTCCCAGTAGAAAGCCACATAGCGGTCGACGATCCCGGTGAGCTCGCCCAACCGTATGTTCACCCGCAGGATCCTTCTGGCGCCATGCCTTTCCGCGTGCCTCAGGCATATGGACGCTATGCTCTCGGTCACCGCCATCTCGTGCATGATCCTTCTGCCTCGCCCGTCGGTGAATCTGTGTAGTCCAGCGGCCAGGCGTTTTCGGGCGCCCCGTCAAGGTCCGGCGCCCAGCGCCTTCCCTTTCGCCCCCGTCACGGCAAAAGGGCTGGCCCCCATGGTGACGTTTTTACCGCCGATATCCTGCGCGCCGGAGGGCGTGAGCCGTTTTCCGGAAACACGTTCTTTCTTCTCCCTCCGCCCGGAACAGGATACAACATCCCCGCCCTATCGGAAATGAGGTCCGTTCCCGGTGGACGGAGGCAAGATCCCTCTCCGGCCCCCGTTGGATCTGCCGAAGTTCGGGACCGCGCCTGATCGGGCTGCCCGTGGAGTCCGCGGGGCGGTGATAAGCCCTCCCCCTCCCCATCCCTTCGCCTCGGCCGGGGGTCATGACCCATCTCAAACCTCGGACGCGCCCTTTGGGGAGCCTCTTTCCGAACAAGCATGGCGCCTCTTCGGCTGCTTTCGCCGAGTTGCCCCCGGTGTGCCCGTGGAATGGGAGAGTCACGCCGAAGCATCACGTTAGAGTATTAAACAAGGGGTATTAAGTGGAGCAAGCAACCATGCCGATGGGGTGTTAAGCGAATAGGTTATAAAGGGTATACAAGTGACCCGCTCTTGGTTTTATAATATGTTGGTTTTATCCCGATAGGGAAATCTGGACCCAGTAAGGCAAGCGGTCGATTTCGAACCAGAGGATGTAACAAGGAAGGGAGCTGGCTTGGCAGCAACGTTGGCTACCTGTACCCACGATACTCTGACGGCGGTCAAGATCCAAAACTCCTTTCATCTCGGTTTTCCTCCTGATCTCCCGCTTTCCGGTGAAAGGGGAGCGCATCCCCACGCGAAGACGGTTTTAGCGGTGGAAACGACCTGTCATGGAGGCAGGTTTTTCGGCTATTCCAGAGCAAAGGGAGGTTGAGGCAACATGAGCCACGCCAACGACAGATTGTTCGACCACAAACTGGCCAGGGAATGGAAGCTCAAGAAAAGCCGAGCCAAGGTGGACAAGAGGATGTCCCTCAAGGAGGCCGTGGCCAAGTACGTGGAGGACGGGGACTCCATCATCGAGACCGGCTTCTCTTACGTGAGGGGACCCATGGCCGCCTACTGGGAGATCGGGCGGCAGCAGAAGAAGAACCTGGTGGGCATCTTCACCCCTGGCGGCATGAACACCGTGTGGCACGAGTTCGGGGGGATGGAAGGTGCCCACGTGGCCTACGTGGGAGTGGAGATGAGGGGCCTGATCACCCCCTTCCGCCGCAGCGTGGAGAGGGGCACCTTCAAGATATTCTCCGAGTGGAGCCACGGGGGGCTGGCCCTCGCCCTCAGGGCGGCGGAGCAGGGCGTAAACTACGTGGCATGCAAGTCCATGCTGGGCACCGATATCATGAAGACCAACCCCTACATCAAGCTCGCTGAGGATCCCTGGACCGGTGAGCCGGTATGTCTCGTGCCCGCCATGTACCCGGACGTGGCGATAATCCACGTGCACTTCGCGGACAAGTACGGGAACGGTAGGATCCTCGGTCCCTCGGTGAACGATACCGCCATCGCCGTGGCCGCCCGGAAGGTGATCCTCACCTGCGAGAGGATCGTCGACACGGAAGACATCAGGACCAATCCCTATCAGACGATAGTTCCCCACTATTGCGTCGACGCCGTGTGCGAGGTGCCCTACGGCGCCTGGCCGGGAGACATGCCCGGGATGTATTACTTCGACCGCCGCCTCCAGGAGAGGGTGGTCCGGGTGGAGTGGAAGACCGAGGAAGGCACCCGCGAATGGTACGAAAAGTACATCCTCGGCACCAAGGACCACTTCGAGATGCTCCAGTTGGCGGCGGAGGAGGAGGGTCTACACGTCCTCGAGTACGTGAAGCAGCTGGAGTACCTGGCCTGCGACGCCGCCTGCTACGGCCTGGGGACCTGGGGCATAGGCGGCGAGAGGGATTGGAGATACGAAGAAGTGGCCAAGAGGGCCATTTAGGGACGGAGGTGAAGAGGATGTCCGATATTCAGTACACGCCGAGAGAGCTCCTGGCCTGCGTGGCCGCCCGGATGCTCAAGGACGGGGAGAGCGTGTTCGTGGGAACCGGCCTTCCCCTGGTGGGCGCCATGCTGGCCAAGAAGATGCACGCCCCCAACATGATGGCCGTTTACGAGTGCGGAGCCATCGACCCGGAGCCCCGCCAGCTCCCCTGGTCGGTTTCCTGTCCCTGGACCTATTACAAGGCGCCGGTCATCCTCAGCATGTCCTC
>JBBFMI010000193.1:0-4301 GCA_037478635.1 Candidatus Geothermincolales bacterium
GGGTGTCCCAGAGGGCCTGGGTCTTGGGGTTTATCCAGGGGGTGAAATCCCCTTCCGGCGCCCATGAGGTCTCCCGGGGACTCACGGCTTCCAGGTCGAGACCCTCCTTTGCCGTCTTCGCCACCGCGGCCGGGAGTTCCAGGTGGCCCTCCAGGAGCGAGAGGACTTCACGCAGCCAGACCGGGCCTTCCCGCCACCAGTGGCCCATCAGCTCCGTGTCGTAGGCCGTCAGGAGGCAGCGGAATCCCGCCGCCCCGCTCTCGTCCGCTTCTTTCCGGCTGGCGGCAAGGGATCCCGACTCTCCTTCCATCCTGCCGATGACGGATAGGGCGAATTCCCGGGCATCCTTTCTCGCCTGTTCCACGGCCTTCTCAGGGTCGTAGACCTCCTTGAGATCGAGGGGTGTGTCGAGGGAGGTGACCCGCCAGTACTGGAAGCCGTGGCCCTGGTGGTCCCTCTTGGAGTAGTCCCGGTAGGGACCGTGGCTGGGGATGCCCGTGTCCGTCCACACCATCTCGTGGGCCTCCCGGTCCCGGAGCAGGGCCACCAGGCGGGTGTTCCCCAGCAGGCGTGGGATGCCGGCGTTCTCCGCCGCCGAGTGGTCCAGCACCACGTACCTCAGGGGCGGCGTGAACCCCGAGAGCACCTCGTCCAGCTCGGGGGTGTAGGCGCATTCGGGCAGCCAGAAGCCCGCCGGCTCTCGCTCGAAGAGCCGCCTGTACTCCTCCAAGCCCACCTTTATCTGCGCCCGGCGGAAAACGTTCGAGCCGAGGGAGGGCAGGTGGGCGTGGGTCGCCGCGCTGGCCAGGACCTCCACCTTGCCCGAGTCCATGGCCCTGGCAAGGACCTCCATCATCCTCCCCCGGAACCTCTCCTCGAAGCTAAGGAGGAGGCCTCGCAACTCATCCCGGTAGAGGAGCGCCAGGTTAGCGCGGGCCTGGTCGCCCATTCCCTTGAGCCGCGCCGTTTCCTCCTCCGCCTGCCTGATGCGGTTGAGGAGGTATCCTTGAAAGCGGCTCTCCAGGTAAGGGTCGGTCAGTTGTTCGGCGAGGATGGGGGTGAGAGTGAGGGCGAGCTTGCCCGGCACTTTGCCCTCGGCGAGGTCTTCTACCAATTCCCAGATGGGGAGGTAGCACTCGGCCCAGGCCTCCAGTATCCACTGTTCCCCGCAGGGCCAGTCCCCGTTCATCCTCACGTAGGGCATGTGGGTGTGGAGGACGAGGCAGGCCACCGAGCGGGGACTCTTGGCCGGTCCTTGCGGGGAGGGCGAGATCCCCGGGGCTCTGCGGGGGATCACGGCATCCCGGTCGGATCCCCTTCCCGCCACCCTGGTAGCGGATGAACTCTTGCCTTCCCTTTCAGCTTTCATGGTCCCGTGTTCTCCACTGTTCCACCGGGGTCGGCTTAGTATCTCTATTTGCTCGCCTGGGTCTGGGCCCCGGAAAGCGGGGGACCCGCGATCCCCGATACCTTCCCGGGCCATTTTACCAGTAGGCCACCCGCGTTCCGACTTCCCGGTGGCTGCCACGTCGGGCGATCTGGCCCACCCTTGATATTTCCGACGGGATTGCCTTGGCACGTTCCCTTCCAGGACCCGGATCCCTTTTTGTCCCCATCACGGACCGTCGGGACGACCGACCGCGGGGTTTTCGGGTTCTTTTCCGCTTTCAACCCTTGCGAGTATCACTTGAACGGAGGCCGTTCGCAAGGGTCCCTGTGACAACGGATGAAGGAAACACGGTTTTCTCTGATCCCGCGGGACATCTCGGTCTTTCCAGGCAGGGCACTTGACCCCCGAGCGCCGGGACGGCTTTGGAGGGCAGGTCCGCGAGGGACCACTCGATCTTCGTTTGGAGGGCGGGTCTTCGGGAGACCATCTCGATCTTCGCGGCGAGATCAACCGGAGCACCGGTTACCCAGGGCTCGAAGCGGTCGATCCTCGCTGGCTATATCTCATTCCTTCCAACCCATCCCGATGAAGTCGAGGGCCCTCTCCAGGTTCCGTTCGGATACCCTGAAACACCTGGTGGTTATGGATGGGATAAAGAAGGGGAGGTAGAACAGCCGGTTGAGAAGGGGGGGTATTTCCAGGCAGAACTGGGAGAAGTTCTTTCGTGCCAGGATGTCGTGCAGGCGCAGCCGCCCTGCGTGGAAGATCCCTTTGACCTCCACCCTTGGGAAGAACTCCCGCATGAAGGAGCGGAACTCCCCCAGGTCGTACTCCCGGATGTGGAAGGGGTTGATGGGCGTTTCCCTTCCCGGGGAGAGGATATGGCGATTGGGGGTGGTGATCACGCACACACCGCCCTTTTTCAACACCCTCCTGGCCTCCTCCATCAGCTTTTCCGGGTGATGTAGGTGTTCGACCACCTGGAGGGAGCAGACCAGGTCGAAGGACTCGTCCTCCAGGTCCAGGGAGCATATGTCCATGTAGAGGAAGCGCAGGTTCTCCCTGCGGTAAGTCTTGCGAGCGTGGTAGATGGCCTCAGGAGCAAGGTCCACTCCCACCGCCTCCCGGGCCACCCCCGCCAGCAGGTCGACCCCGTATCCCTCCCCGCTTCCCAGGTCCAGTACCCTCTTGTCCCTGGCCAGGGGGAGGAGGAACTGGTAGGCCACCAGGTGTCTCTGGAACCAGTAGTTCTCCTCCCGGAGGCCGGGCAGGGTCCTCTCTCCCGTGAGTATCAGGGGAGGGTAGCTGTCCTGGGGCAGGTCTTCCGTGTAGATTTCCTCTTCCATGCCTTCTCCTCTTTTGCGCTTGCTTTCCTGGTCACGTGTTATGTCGAGTGGGCCTTCCCAGGGCGCCAGGGATCAGTTTAACGGATTCCGGGCGACTTTATGGGGCTATCTATGTTAGTTTCCCCCGTCTTTCCGCCTTTCCCCATCTTTCCGCCCGGTCGGGGCAGAACGGCGCAACAGGGGAATCGGAGCCGACCTCGGTGGCGAAAGCCAACCCCCCGTCCTTCGCCGGTGGGCGTTACCATAGCCGATGATCCGCCATCTTGGGACGGGCGCCGGCAAACCGTCGGCTTCCCGAACGAGGGGTTGATGGTGGCACTTTTCGCCCTTAACGCCCCTCACTTCACCAGCTCGAGGAGGCGGCGGAAATTCTCGTCGTCGGCCCGGGCCGCAATCTCGTACATGGCCGCCTCGGTGGTGGTTATGACGGCCCCCTCCCTGGCCATCCTGTCCAGGGCCATCGCGTGGTCCTTGTCCCTGCGGGAACTCACGGCGTCGGCCAGGACCTGCACCGCGTATCCACGATGAAGGGCGTCCAGCACCGTCTGGGCCACGCAGATATGGGTCTCGATGCCCGCCACGATCAACCTTTTCCTGCCCGTGGCGAGGATTTCGCGCTCGAAGTCGTCCACCCCGAAACAGCTGAAGATCCGCTTGATGACCGGTCGGTATTCCGGGAGCACCTCGCGGATCTCTTCCACCGTGGAACCCAGCCCCTGGGGGTAATGCTCGGTGAGGACCACGGGGATCCCGTAGATGGGGGCGAAGCGCAGGATCAATCGCATGTTGCGGGAGATCTCCTCCCTCCTCTCCACCGCCCTCATCAGCTTTTCCTGGGGGTCGATGATGACGAGAAGGCTGTCCCCGGCATTCGCGAGAGAAGGATGTCGTTCCATTCTTGCCTCCTTTCCTCGTTAAACCCCTTGGGTTTTTGGCGGGAGATACCTTCGTAGCGCCGAGGATCCCGGGTGGGAACTGTGCCCTTGCTCCTGTTGGGGCAGGCCACGCCGGAAGCCTCGCCTCGAGAGCTTAACGAAAGCGGGTGAGCGTTGACAATCATCCCCCGGACCTGCACCCTTGTCGGATCGACTCCGAGGAGTAGGGCAAAGGCCTCAGGCACGCTTTTCTCTCAGGTAGCCCTCCACGCGTTCGGCGACCGCCAAGGCCGAGTTGAAGGCGGTGTCGCCACCGGTGCCGGGAGCCGCCGTGGCATCGCCGCACATGAAGAAGTTCTCAAGGGTCGAGACGGTGAAGCCGGGGCGCAGGGGCAGGGCCTGTTCCGGGCTGGGGAGGAAACCGTCCACCATCTCCAACCGCATGCACCTTTCCCATTCGACCTGCTCCCATAGGTCGGGGAACATCTCCTGCAAAAGTCCCCGTAGCTTAGCCTCCTCGGCCTTGAGCGCCTCGCCGTCCGACATGATCCTGTGGGGGAGAGGGTAAAACCACGAGAGCAGCGACTTGCCCGGCGGGGCGGTGGACGGGTCGATGTTGGAGGTGAACTGTCCCATGGTCACCGGTTCGGCGGTGACCAAGAGCCCCGCTTTTTCCGAGACCCGTTTTCT
>JBBFMI010000194.1:0-4245 GCA_037478635.1 Candidatus Geothermincolales bacterium
GCCAAGAGAGGAAGGGGGATTTAATCATGAGAGGCAGATGGACGGTAACGGTTTCCGTGGTCATCTTGGCCGCCTCCCTTCTCTTGTTTACCCTGCCGGGATGCGGCGGAGGAGAAGAGGGGGGCAAGAAGCCCATCAAGATCGGGGTTATCCTCTCCGAGAGCGGCTCGCAGGAACCTTTGGGGAAACCGGAAAAGAGAGCGATCGAGCTGTTCGTGGAGAAGCTCAACGCTAAGGGGGGTATAGACGGTCACCCGGTGGAGGTGATCATCAAGGATGACGCCAGCGACCCTTCCCGGGCACTCCAGGCGGCGGTAGAACTCCTGGACCAGGAAGAGGTGGTGGCCATCATAGGTTCCACCACCACGGGAGCTACCCTTTCCATAAAGCAGGAGACCAACGCGCGTAAGATCCCCCTCATATCCATGGCTGCCGGGGTGGAGATCATGGAGGGAGATTTCAGCTATGTTTTCCGTACCCCGCCCACGTCTGCCGAGGCCGCAGGGAAAGCCTTGGATTACATCAGCAGGGTGATGGGAAAGAAGAAGATCGCTATCCTCTACGACACCAACGCTTTCGGGACGGACGGAAGGGATACCATAAAGCGGTTGGCCTCCAGCTATAACGTGGAGATAACCACTGCCGAGGGTTACGATTCGAACGCCACCGAGGAGGCCATCGACACCCACCTGGTGAACGTCAAGGCATCCGATCCGGAGGTCATAGTGGTATGGGGCACCAATCCCGGCCCGGCCAAGATCGCCAAGAGGATGAAGGACAAGGGCATAAACATCCCGTTCATGGGGAGCCACGGCATTGCCAACAAGACCTTTATAGACCTGGCTGGAGAAGCCGCGAACGGCGTCCTGTTCCCGGCGGGAAAGATGCTCATCTGGCAGAAGGCCTTAAAGCCGGGAACGCCCCAGTACGAGCTGATGAGGGAGTTCTCCGAGGAGTACTCCGCGAGGTACGGCGAGCAGCCCAACACCTTCGCCGGGCACGGCTGGGACGCCATCCTCATACTCACGGAGGCCTTGAAGAGGGCCGGAGCCGATGCTACCCCGGATAAGATCCGGGACGCCATCGAGAAGACCCAGGGACTGGTGGGCACGGCGGGAGTGTTCAACTACTCCCCGTCCAACCACAATGGGCTTTCTCCCGAGGACCTGGTGGTGGTGGAGATCCGGAACGGGGCCTGGGAGGTAGCTCCCGGCCAGGAATAGCAGACACAGCATCCCTCCGGGAGAGAACCTTCCCGGAGGGATGCTATAATAAGTTACCAATTGGCTCTTAATGGAGAGGGGCTCAAAGCCCTCTCCTTTTGTATGAGGTAAATCTCCGGAGGTAACAGATTGGCAGATTTCTTCTCCAACCTGCCCCAATACCTCGTAAACGGCCTCGGGAGCGGATGCATATACATCCTGATGGCCATGGGGTTCAGCCTTATCTATGCCTCCACGGGCATCATCAACTTCGCCCAGGGCGAGTTCGCGGCCATCGGGGCACTGGTAGCATACACGTTCGCGGTGAAGCTGGGGCTCTCGCTCCCTCTCGCGGTGCCCCTCTCGGTGGCGCTCGTCGGGTTTATCGGTCTCGTGCTGGAAAGGAGCGTGATACTTCCCCTGCGGGAAAAGGGAGCCCTCACGGCCATCATCGGCACCATAGGCGCCTCGATTTTCCTCAAGTCGGGGGCAAGGATAATCTGGCCGGAGGAAGCGTACAAGGTCCCGGAGTTCACCCAGGGCCAGTTCAACCTCCCAAAGGTCTCCTTCAACGCCCAACTTCTTTGGATGCTGGGGCTCACCTTCCTCGTCGTCGTATCCGTGTACGTCCTTATGAACCGGACGAAGCTGGGAAAAGGCCTCAGGGCGTGCGCCATCAACCCCGAGGCGGCGAGCCTGGTGGGCATCAACGTGTCCGTCATGTCCATGGCGGCCTTCAGCATGGCTGCTCTCCTGGGAGGGCTGGCGGGGTTGGTCAGCGCTCCCTTCGCCAACTATAGAATGGGTCTCTATCTCGGGATAAAGGGGTTCACGGCGGCGGTGATAGGGGGCCTGGGAGACGTTTACGGGGCTGTGCTGGGTGGACTTACAGTTGGCCTGCTCGAAGAGGTCGTCGCCGGCTTCCTTTCCGTGGCCCTGGGGATATCCTCGGGGTATAAGGACGCGGTGGCTGTGGTCTTGCTGGTTTCGGTCTTGCTCTTCCGACCCCAAGGCCTGGTGGGAAGGGGCCTGGTGGAGAAGGTCTGAGCGGTTGCCCAGGAGTAGCCAGGGATGCAGGAAAAGGCTTTTGACATCAAAACGGCCGCGAGGAGGGTTTGGAGGGGCTACAAGGCCTTCCTGCTCTTCACCCCCTTCATCATGACGCTTCCCCTCTGGGCGGAGCGGCTGGGCAAAGCGATATCATTGAACATCGTCTATCTCATGAGGATGGTAGGGACTTTCACCCTGGTAGCGGTGGGCCTGAACCTTCTCATGGGCTACGCGGGCCAGGCCTCGCTGGGACATGGCGCCTTCATGGGGATCGGGGCATACACCTCCGCCATCCTCGCCACCCGGTGGGGGTGGCCAGCCTGGATCGGGATACTCCTCGGAACGCTGGTCGCTGCGGCCGTGGGCTACCTGGTTGCCCCCATACTGAGGTTGAGGGGCCATTACCTTGCCATGGCAACCCTGGGTCTCGGCATAGTGGCTTACATCTTTTTCCGGGAGATGATAGCTCTCACCGAGGGCAACGTCGGGATAAGGGAGATACCCAAGCTGAACTTCCTGGGCATGGTCATATCTTCCAGAAACGGCGAATTCTATTTCGTCTGGATAATCGCCATCATAGTGCTCCTCATGTGCCAGAACCTGGTTCGATCCCGGGTCGGCAGGGCAATCAGGGCCTTCCACCAATCGGAAGTGGCAGCGCGGGTCATGGGGGTGAACGTGCCCTCCTACAAGATGAAGGTCTTCGTGCTTTCCGCTGCCCTGGGAGGACTTGCGGGCGGTATCTATTCCCATTTCCAGGGATACATAAATCCCTCGCAGTTCGACGTGATGCTTTCCATCCAGCTCGTGGTAATGGTGGTGGTGGGTGGGATGGAGAGCATCTGGGGATCGGTGGCAGGGGCCAGCCTGGTGGTTTTCCTCCCCAGCGTAGTCGAGGCCCTTCCGAAATGGCTGGGAAACGTGCCGGCTTGGGTGAGACAGTACAGCAATTATGAAGGGCTGGTTTTCGGCGCTATCCTCGTACTTACCATGATCTTCCTGCCCAAGGGCATTACCACCAGCACCGTCGATTTCTTCCACAGGAAGATTAGGAAGGCGGCCGCGCTGATGGGAGAGGAAAGCACGGATTCTCCACCCAGGGGGGAATGAAAAGTCGATGGGCGAGACGATCCTTTCCGTGCATAACCTGTCCAAGGCCTTCGGCGGGCTTTACGCTTTGAAAAACGTCTCCTTCTCCGTGGAGAGGGGCATGATCAAGGCGGTCATAGGCCCCAACGGCGCCGGGAAGACTACGTTGTTCGATATCCTTACCGGGTTGCTGGAACCCGATGAGGGCAAAGCGGTCTTCATGGGCCAGGAGATCACCGGTCTTCCCGCCCATAAACTGGCAGGGATAGGCATATCCAGGACGTTCCAGACAGTAAGGATATTCCCGGGCATGACAGTCCTGGAAAACGTGATGGTGGGCCTCCATCACAGGTCGCACTGCGGTTTCCTGCGCGCGGCGTTGAAAGTCCCCTCCGAAAGGAGGGAGGAAAGGTATATCCGGGATGAAGCCTTCAGGCAACTGGAGCTGGTAGGACTCGAGATGATGGCCCATTTCCCGGCCGGCTCCCTGCCCTTCGGGATGCAAAGACTCCTGGAGCTGGCTCGGGCCTTGGCCACTGGACCCGAACTCTTGTTGCTTGACGAACCGGCCTCGGGCCTCAACACCTACGAGACCGAGGAGCTGGGCGAAATACTTAAGCGGATAACCGAACGGGGGGTCACCATACTGCTGGTGGAACATGACATGGGGTTGGTGATGCGCATTTCCAATGAAGTCCTGGTGTTAGATTACGGGGAAGTCATCGCCGAGGGAACTCCCCAGGAGGTAAAGGACGATCCAAAGGTGATCGAGGCGTATCTGGGAGGCGACGATGTTTGAAGCGCACCAGGTGAGCGCTGCTTACGGTCTGCACCAGGCGCTGGACGGCGTGTCGATCACCGTCGGCACAAACGAGCTGGTGGTGATCCTGGGAGCGAACGGCGC
>JBBFMI010000195.1:0-4187 GCA_037478635.1 Candidatus Geothermincolales bacterium
GATGGCGGTTTTCCTCTTCGACTACAGGAACTTCGGGAGCAGCGAGGGGGAACCCAGGTACCTGATCAATCCCTGGAGGCACCTGGCGGACTGGGAGGCGGCCCTGGCCTACGTCAGGGGCCTTGACGGGGTGGACGGATCCCGGGTGGGGTTGTGGGGTACCTCCTACAGCGGGGGCCACGTGCTGGTGACCGCGGCCAGGGATAAAAAGATAGGCGCCGCGGTGGTCCAGGTCCCTTTCGTCAACGGGCCCAGTTCGGTGTGGAGGACGGGACTGAGGCACGCGTGGAGGGCCAGCCTGGAGGCTTTGAAGGACGTGGGCACCATCCTTTTAGCGCGGGAACCCCATTACGTGCCGATCGTGGCCGAGCCCCACGAATTCGGGATCCTGAACACCCCGGAGTGCTGGCCCGGCTACATGTCGTTGGTCCCGGAGGGCAGCGCCTGGCAGAACCGGTGCCCGGCAAGGGCCGCGTTCCAGCTCCTGTTCTACGCCCCATCCCTTTACACCCGGGAGGTGAGATGTCCGACCCTGGTCGTCATCGGGGTCCGGGATTCCCTCATCTCACCTCGCGCGGTGGAGAGGGCGGTATCCCGCATCCGCGAGGTATCCATCCTGCACCTGGACGCCGGCCACTTCGACGTTTACCGGGGCGACCTGTTCCTGGACGTGTCGGAGAGGCAGGCGGATTTCCTGGCCCGGCATCTCGGGGCGGGTTGAGACGGCATCGAGGGTCGGGAGCTACCCGCGAGGCGCGCGGGGGTTCCCGTTGCCAGGCTGACGTCCCATGGCAAAGCGAGCGATTAGGTGCAGTGCGAGGTGATCCAGTCGCCGGAGCCTCCCGGGCCTTCTCTACCCGGGGGATCCCCTGTTGCTCAATCGCCGAAGGAGATGCCCACTGACCGGGCGAACCTCACCAGTTCCCCGTCCGGGTCCACCTTTTTCTGGGAGGAGATGGCCTCGGATATGGGTACCGCCTCGATCCTTTCGTGGCGCAGGCAGGCCATCTTCCCCGTCTCCCCCTCCGCGATCATCTCCACCGCCTTCACGCCGAAACGGGTGGCCAGGATCCTGTCCAAGGGGCTGGGGGTCCCGCCCCTCTGGAGGTGACCGAGGACCGTCACCCTGGTCTCGATGCCGGTGATCGACTCGATCTCGTGACCCAGCAGTTCGCCGATGCCCCCCAGGACCCTCTTGCCGCTCGCGTATTCCTTGTAGATGACGCCCCTTTCGGGATGGGAGGCCCCTTCCGCCACCACCATGATGCTGAACCTCTTGCCCACCTCCTCGCGGTGGCGGATCTTCTCGACGATGCCCTCCAGGGTGAAGGGTATCTCGGGTATCAGGATGATGTCGGCTCCCCCCGCTATTCCGGAATAGAGGGCGATCCAGCCCGAGTTCCTGCCCATGACCTCCACTATCATGACCCGGTGGTGGGACTCGGCGGTGGTGTGCAGCTTGTCGATGGCCTCGGTGGCGGTCTGCACCGCGGTGTCGAAGCCGAAGGTCACGTCGGTGGCCATGAGGTCGTTGTCGATGGTCTTGGGTATTCCCACCACCGGTTGTCCCATCTGGTGGAGCTCCTGGGCGATGTGCATGCTCCCGTCTCCCCCGATCACCACCACGACCTCGAGCCCCCTCTTCCTGCAGTTCTCGATGGCCTTCTCGGAATGATCGGCGTAGCCGACGATCTTTCCGTTTTCCCTTATGGGATAACGGAAGGGGTTTTCCCGGTTGGTGGTGCCCAGGATGGTCCCGCCCCGGTGAAGTATCCCGGAGACCTCCCTTTCCGTGAGAGGTATCATCCGGTCCTCCACCAGCCCGGAGAAACCGTCCATGATGCCCACCACCTCCATCCCGTAACGGAAGATGGCGGTCTTGGTCACCGCCCTTATCACCGCGTTCAGCCCGGGACAATCTCCTCCCCCGGTGAGGACCCCGATCCTTCTGGTCACCATCGCCCCTACCTCCTTTTTCGCCGACGCGACCCTTCTTTTCCCTTGCATCCTCCATCACGGCCTATTTTGCGTGTTCATATGGCCATCAAGCCAACTTTACATCCTCCATCCAGGTCATCCAACCGCAGCATCCGGGTGGATTGCCGGTTTCGGCGGGTATTTACCTTTGGGCGAACAGATGTTAACCTTTAGTAATGTGGAATGACATGTCATTCCGTTTCATGCTTGCAAGGGGGCGACATGACCGGGACCTTGGTGGAAAGGAAGAGGGCGGAGATCATCGGCGCGGCCCTCAAGGTGTTCTCGGAAAAGGGGTATCACGCCGCCAGGATCGAGGACATCGCCACCGAGCTGGGCATCGGGCACGGCACTTTTTACCGGTATTTCCGCAACAAGTTGGACATATTCCAGGGGGTTCTGGACTGGATCCTGGAAAAGGCCAGGGAGTTGGTCCACGACGTGGATCCCAGATCCCCGGATACCCTGGAGGAATACCGTGCCCAGCTGGAGGAGATCGGCGACAGGATGTTCGCCCTGTTCAAGGCCTATCCGGAGATGTCCCGCATCCTGTTTTACGAGGCCATGGGGATAAACGACCCGGATCTGCAGGAGAAGATCCGGGCCGCCTATAACTGGATAGGCAAACTGACCGAGCTTTATCTGATCAATGGGAAGGAGAAGGGCTACATAAGGCAGGACCTCCGGACCTGGGAAACGGCCCTGGCGATAAACGCGGCCCTCTTCGAGGCCTGTCGCCGGGTGGTGAGCAGCGAGGACCCCGACCGGGAAGTGGCTGTCTGGAAAGAGGTAATCATCGAACTCATGCTGAGGGGGATCGCGGCCTGACCCCTTGGGTCGGGTCGGTTTTTTTGTCTGGGCTGTCGGTCAGGTTCTTTTCTGCGAAGGAGGGATGTTGCCATGGTCCAGGTGGACGTCTTCTGGAGCTACGGGATCGGGGCGAGTTTCGCCTTGGCCGCCTTCAGGCAACTCAGGAAGCTCAAGGTGGAGAACGAGATCAGCCGCTGGAAGCTGGGCTGGAAGTCCGAGCCCGTGGCCCTGGCGGAGGCTGCCGGGGAGGTCACGGAGGAGCAAAGGGAAAGGGAAAGCCGGGCCCTGGCCGAGCTGTTGGGGGAACTCAGGGATAACGGCTTCTCTCCCGGAAAGCTGGACCTCAAGAAGGTTTCCCAGTTCCACCGGATAGTGAAGTCGTGGATGGACCGCCACAGCGACGCCTTCCACAACGAGTACTTCCTCAAGACGCTGCTCTTTTTGGCCCTGCTCTTCGTGCCCTCCGGGTCGGTGCTGCTCTGGTCCAACCCCAACTGGGAGACCATGCAGGTGGGAAGCTACGAGACCATACCCGCCTGGCTGGTGGGCGTGTTCACCACCACCAACATCACCCAGGGGGTGCTGGGCTTCTGGGCCACCTACCGGGATATTATGAAGGGCAACTACTACCGGGCCGCCCTCCACACCATGCTGGCTTACATGGGGTTCTTCTTCATCCTGGCCAACGGATGGGACAACAAGGGATACCAGCGCTTCTTCTCCGCTAACCGGGAGGCCTTCGAGAACTGGAAGTGGACCAACGTCTTCGGCTGGCTCAAGTCGGACGTGGTGCGTATCCTGCTTACCTACGGAGTGGCCTTCATACCCCTGATCTATTACTGGGTGTGCAAGTGGCTCATAGAGGGCTACGACATGAAGGCCGGCAAGGAGGGCGAGGTGGACCTGTTCGAGAGGCTTCCCGATGCGATCAAGCCCGCCCTTCTTGCCAGCACCGCCATCTTCGGGGGGGCCCTCGGCTCGGCCATCCTCGCCACCGTGCTCATACACAACCTGGGCTGGGCGAAGGGCCTCGCCATCTATGCCGCCGTGATGGGATGGGTGCTCAGCAAGTGGGGACCCGGTCCCCTGCTGGCCAAGCAGCTCCTCGGCGTGGAGGACCTGCACGACGTGCCCGTGGAGGAGTTGGTGCGGGAGCGGCTGAAGGAGCTGGAGAAAGAGGAAGTGGCCGTGTGAGCCTCCCCGGATATGTGGGGCCGGCCCCGATGGGCCGGCCCCTTCATTTACATTTACAATATCCCTGCAGGCAAAGGGTGGAAGACGGGAGGCTGGGAACTTGACCGCCGGTGATAGGGAAAGGCGCTGGAAGGATCTCGTACCTGCTCTTGTCCTTTTCCTGCCGCTTTCCGTTCTCGTCTTCTTGCCGCAGGCGGCGCGCTGGG
>JBBFMI010000196.1:0-4123 GCA_037478635.1 Candidatus Geothermincolales bacterium
GCGTGGAGGAGGTGAGGTAGTGCCGGGAACCTCTCCTGATGAGAGAGGTCGACACCCAGTCCCCGCCGCTTTCTGCGACCTCGAGCGCCGCCTGGACCGTCTCTTCCGGCAGGTCCTCTCCGACGCTATACACCGTATCCCCGTTCTGCTCCGAAAGGAGCAGGGTGCCGGTTCCCGAGAAGAATTCCACGCGAGATTCCTCCATGGAGGCTTCCAGGGGTCTTTGCGCTTGGGAGGGCCTGGCGGAGTTCTCGTATCCTGCAGCTGCTCCTTCCAGTGAGGTCTTGGCCCCCCTCATGGCGGTCGAGATGGTTTCCATCTCCTTGAGCCTTACCTGCTCCTGCGCCTTGTAGGTGAAACCTATCCAGCTCACTCCCAGCGATAGGATAAGCACGGCCACGCAGAGGAAGGCGATGCGCCACCCGATGCTGGAAGTCTCGTGGAAGCCAAATCCCCCGGTATCCTCGAGGACCAGGGAAAGCAGGGGTTTCATCTCGTCCACCGAGGTGTGGTAGGTGACGAAGAAGTTGGTGAAGGACACCACCGCCCCGAGGGCCAGGTAGCAGGCGGAAGTGAAGGCGTCAAAATCGGCCCTGGGACCGAAGACGATGACGTTGACGAGGATGGCGGCAAAGATGCCGCAGCTCACGATCAGCCCGTGAATGACGCTCTGCCTGACCAACTTCTTCTGGATCTCTACCGCCAGCCTGGCATCCTCCGGATTACCGGGTTTCCGCGGCCTTTCATACCACCTGGACACCTGCCGTCCCAGCCGATCCTGGCCAAGGTAGAAGAGGGCCACGCAAAGGGCGACCATGGGGACCACCACGGCAAGGGCCGCCGTGATGAACACGGCATACTTCTGGGCATCGAAGGAGAAGATGGTGAACGAGAAGACGGCGTAAGAGGCGACCGGGATGGTGACCGCCGATACCAGGGTCTTCACCAGAAGGCGTCGGGAACAACGCCTCAAAGCCTCGCGTACCTTAGGTTCCATGGTCTTCCATCCTTCAAAAGGTCCGGGAGACCTCCGCCTGGGTTGTCGTCCGATCCGGCCCGTCTCCTGGCCGTGACGATGTCCTCGCGGCTCTTCAAGCCACCTGGGGGCCCTCTTGCCTCGTTCCGGTCCCCCTTGTTTAATCGACGGTGTGGTCCCGGGCCTTGATCGTGCGCTTTATTATGCCCGTTCACTCCACAGGGAGACGTCTTCGCGGGGTAATTCGGGCAGGAGCGCATGGGTCATTCGGGCCCGGGGTATTCCTCTATGGGCGGCGAAGAAGAAGTCCTGACTCCGACCGCGAAAGGTTCTCCTTGAAGGGTTTACCCTCTTCGGGACTTCGGAACCAGACAGGGTAATGGAAGCCCTCACGAGGCGGAGGCGGACCTTCTGGGCTCGGCTATCGGGGCGGTGAAATGGAATACGGAACCCATGCCGGGACTGGATTCCACCCAGATCCTGCCACCCCAGGACTCCACGGCGTGCTTCACGGTGAAGAGCCCTATCCCCATCCCGGCCTCGGGGTGACTTCCCCTGCGCCAGAAGGGCAAAAAGACTTTATCCAGGTCCTCGGGGGATATTCCCCTGCCGTTGTCCTTCACGTGGAAGGTGACCTCGTCCCCGTTCCACTCGGCGTCCAGTTCCACCACCGGCTCCCTCGCGGGGTCCGAGTACTTAACCGCGTTTTCCAGGAGGTTCGCGAGCACCTGGCGGAACTTGAAGGGGGTCACGAAAATCCTGGGGCAGCGGGAGAAGGCGTTGCTCAGGAGTATCCTTGCCTTCCTCTCCGCGACCAGGGATTCTCTCTCAGTTATCACCTCCCTGGCGATGCCCGCGGGACTTACCGGCCTTGCTCCCGTCTCCGGGGAACCGGCCCTGGCATATTCCAGCAGGGAATCGATGAGCTGCTCCATCCTCTTGACCGCATGGTAGCAGTTCTGCAGGTACTTGGAGGCCTCCTCCGCTTCGCAATCCTCCTTGAGGAGGAGTTGGATGTAACCGTCCACCACCGAGAGGGGCGTCTTGAGGTCGTGGGCCACGGTCTGGGCGAAGAGGTCGAGCTCCTGGTTCCTCCTTTTGAGCTCCTCTTCCATGTTTTTCCTCTCGGTTATGTCCCGGGAGTTGATGACTATTCCCTGGACGTCCGGGTCGTCCAGGAGGTTGGTGATGATGGCCTCGTGGTAGTGAACGGAACCGTCCTTGTGCACGAAGGGGCCCTCCAGGTGTATCGAGGCCCCCGGCTTTTTCAGCACTTCCTTCAGGCTCTTCTCGGCGATCTCCCTGGCTTCTTCCGGGATGAAGTCGAAGAAGCTCCTCCCGTAGATGTCGGCCGGCGTGTAACCGGTTATTCTCCTGCCGGAGAGGCTGCCCCACCGGTACCTCAGGTCTCGGTCAAGAACGCTGATCATGTCCCCCGCCTGGGCGATTAGGGAGCGGTAGTACCGCTCGCTCCGCCTCAAGGCCTGCTCCATCAGGGCTTTTTCGGTGATGTCCCTCCCGTTGAGGACGAAGCCCCCCACCAGGTGCTCTTGGCAGAGGTTGAGCACCGAGTACTCGATCATGCGGGTTTCGCCCTTCCGGTCGAGCAGCGCCAGCTCGCCGCTGAAAGTGGCAAGCGGTTCACTGTGTCTTGCCAGGAGTCTCGCGAGCTCATCGGAGTGGGCCGGGTGCACCAAGGAGTAGATGTCTTTGTCCTCGAGATCGCCGGGGGAGAAGGCGAGCGCCTTTTCGCAGGCAGGATTGGCGTAGAGGATTCGGCCTTCCGCGGTGAATATCAGGAATATGTCAACGGAATTCTCCAGGAACCTGGACAGGATGGTGACCCAGGTGTGCATGGGGCCGCGGACTCCTTCCTCCACGCGGAAACGCCTCTCCAGGTCCTCCAAGCGCTTTTGGAGGAAGCTCTTTTCCTCCTCGTGGTCGGGATCCTTCATCGCCGGATGCTCCTTGGAACCCGCTTGCCCCTTCCCAAGCTTCTAGCGCCCAGACCAAAAGCAACCGATGGCCGGGCGACGGATTTTCCCATCGCCGTGTCTCGTGGGCGGACCTTTGCCGCGTACCTTTCCCGTTATACAGGGTATATCGTTCGGAGCCCGTGGCCACTTTAAGTTTAACAAAAATCCTCTTCCGACCCTTTACGCCTTCCCCGTGGATAGCCCGACCGGCTTGCTCGCAGAATTTTTTCAAAGGTACCTTCCCTGACGGCTGCGGGAAAGCGTTACCCACCACGCTTGCTTTGTCGCCACGAAGGCTTTGAGAGGTTTCCAGGGCGCGGAACATCTCCCCGGTGCTTATTGCCAGCCCGGATCATGGCCGGTTTCCCGGAGACCCCCGATGCCAGGAGGACAGCCGAGACCACGGCCTGATCCATGAAGTAAGCCAGGAAGGCCCTCCCCGGCATCCATCGGTCAGGCGACGTGCAATCCGTCAGGTCACCGGTGGACAAAGATGGATTCAGGGAGTCCTTCCCGGCACCAATAGTCAGGCTCCGTACTTGGCCAGGCGAAGCGAGGCGGCGAGCATCATGGCCATCAGGTGCCGGGCGGGGAATATGCCCAGCCCGCCCCGGGCGCACTCCGTCTCGCCGAAGGACTTCACGTCGTCCCTTCTCTCCCAGCGCGAGTGGAAGACGACGGGAGAGGGATGCCAGCTGTGAGCCTTGAGCAGGGAGGGAGTGGAGTGGTCGCCGGTGACCACCAGGACGTCCGGCTTCAGCGCGAGGATGCGAGGGATGACGGCGTCCACCTCCTCGATGCAGCGCACCTTGGCCTCGAAGTCCCCGTCCTCACCCCGGCTGTCCGTGTACTTGTAATGCAAGAAGAAGTAATCGAAGCCTTCCCAGTTCTTCTCCAGGCATTCCACCTGGTCGGCGATGGTGGGACCCGTCTCCAGGACCTCCATGCCCACCAACTTGGCCAGGGCCCGGTACATGGGATAGGTGGCGATGGCCGCGGCCCTCAGCCCGTAAAGGCGGTCCAGGGTGGGAAGGTCCGGCATCTTGGAGAAGCCCCGGGTGATGATCATGTTGGCCGGATGCTCGTCGGCCAGGACCTCGGCCGCCCGGCTGAGATAGCTGTTGACCAGCTCCGCGGTGTGCACCGCGTCCTCTCCCCCCTCTGGCAGGGG
>JBBFMI010000197.1:0-4120 GCA_037478635.1 Candidatus Geothermincolales bacterium
CCCCCCTCGATCGGCAGCGTGAAGCGGAAGACGCTTCCGCCTCCTCTTCTCCCTTCGCACCATATCCGGCCCCCGTGGGTTTCGACGATCTCGCGAGCCAGGTATAGCCCGATGCCCATGCCGGGGGTGTGATGGTGCTCCGCCGGATCGGCCTGGGCGAACTTGTCGAAGATCCTGGTCCGAAGCCTGGGAGGCACCCCCACGCCCCTGTCGGCCACGTGGACCGTAATCTCTTTCTCGGTCGCCTTGACGCCCACGTCCACCGGGGTGCCGTGGGGGGAGAACTTTAGGGCGTTTTCCAGAAGGATCACCATCACCTCGTAGATGGCCTCCGGGTCGGCCATCACCGGTGGGACCTCTCCCCTTTTCCTGAGGCGAACCCGTGGCCTTTCCACCTTCGCTTCCTCCACCGCCCTTCGCAGAAGCGAACATATGTCCGACGGGACCTTGGTGGCGATGAACCTACCTCTTTCCAGGCGGGAGAGGTCGAGGAGCTTCTTCACCAGCTCGTTCATGCGGTCGGCTCCCAGCTCGACGGCCCTGAGGACCTCTTCGATGACCTCCCGGCCGGCCGTGGGGAGAAGGTGGCGGAGGGTGGCCGTGTAGCCCTTGATCAAGGTGAGCGGATGCCTCAGTTCGTGGGACGCTATGTCCACGAAGTCCTTGAGGGACCTCTCTTTCTGGTAGCGCTCCTCCTCGATGGCCAGGGCCTTGGCGAGGATGCCCACCAGGTGCTCATCCTCGGGGCCGAAATCCCTGGGCGATCCGTAGTAACAGGAAAGGAGGCCCACGCTCCTTTCCCCCAGGTTCACAGGATGGCCTAAGTAAGCGGCGAAGCCGTGCTCTTTCACCAGGGGGTCTTCCCCGAGGGAGGCGGGAGAGGATGGGATGTCCCGGATGGCCAGCGCGCCTGCGCGTCCCCTCTGGGCTTCGGCCAATCCGATGAGGGGGCAATCCGGGGAGAAGCCGTAAAGCCCGGTATCGCATTTCCCGGCCCCCAGCCCTATGATCCTGCCCCCCTCCAGCCTTAGGTACAGGGCCATGGAGCAGCCCAGGATCCGGGAACAGGCGCGGGTAATGGCATCCATGTTGTCCAGGTAGTCGGAGCCCAGCCCCAGGAAGGTGCGGTTCAGTATCTCCACCGCCTCCCTTTGCCTGTGGCGGTCGGTCTCGTCCTCCAGCGCCACCAGGATGAGGGGAGGGAACCTGCCCTCGTCCACCACCCTCCTCGCGTTCAACCTCAGGAAGCGTTTTCCCAGGTGGGGGAGGTCGACCTCGAGCTCCATGTCTTCCACGGAAGACCTCTTGAGGATGACCTCGGCGAGGAGGTGCATGAGCCCGGGCGAGCGCAGGGCTCCGGCTGCCAGTCTTCCCAAGTGCATTCCCTTGACCCGTTCCAGCTCGACGGCGAAGGTCTCCTCGAAGGCGGGATTGGCGCTTATGACCCTCAAGTCCCCGTCCAGCACCAGTAGCGATTCCCTGACCGTGCGCACGATCGCCTCGGCGAACAGGCGGGCCCTGTCCCTTTCCAGTTCCAGGCTTTTCCTCTCCCTGATCCTCGCCATGCGCCTTTCGAACGTCTCCCACCCCTCGCCCTCGCCCGCCCTTTCCCCCGGACCTTCGTAGAAGATGTTCTCGTACAGGGAACCTTCCATGGCCAGCAAGGGATGGGAGCCCATGAGCCCGAGGACCGTTCTCGCGTCCCACAGAGACAGGTCGAACTCGCAGAGGGATACGACGGGCAGGCCGCGGAGTGCGGCGTCGTAGCGCCTCTCGAAGGATATGACGGTCTCGGCGTCCCACAGTCCGCTGAGAAAGCCCATGTCGCAGGCTAAGGCCACCCCCGTGTAACCTTCACGGTTGGCCTGGCGAGCCTGTCTTGCCACCATGTCCAGAATTGAATCGCCAATGGGTTCCCGTCCCTGGAAGAGCTTCCCGACGGGCAGCGGTGTTACGCTGGCCGTAACGGGGGGAATCCCACGGCCGGTGGGGTTTGGGCGGGCGGCCCTGGCCACCGGTTTGCCTTTGCCCGGATCAAGGTCCTCCAGCCAATGGGGAGGGCCTTCTTCCCCGTGGAGCAGTAATGCCTTCTCGCCCCGGGCCAGGGAGCTCTCGATGAACGGGATGAGGACTGCCTTCCTCTCCCGTTCGTCCCGGAAAAAAGAGAGCAGGTGGTCACCGTGAGAGAGCCTCGTGATCTCGGGCAAGAGATAATTCCCCTTCATCCAAACCCCCTGATTTTCCCGGCGGGCGATGTAGAATCACGGGACAGGAATAACCAGGAGCGAAGTCAACTTTTCAATGTTTCTCGATTTTATCGTATTAGACGAAAGGATGGGTTGATATTTCCCATACCTGGCCACCCACGGGGTGAAGGGGCACCGGAGTCGAACCCATTGAAGACAGTTTATGTCGAGAGACGGGGCTGGGAGACGCCACTCGGCGATTCCGTTAGTAGGCCGATCCAGGCGACAGCGCTGGATGGGGGATAGCGGAGTCGTGGCGATAAGGCAAAGGTCACGCAAATGGCTTTTGTCCGTCATGCCCGTGCCAGGGTCTCACCTGAAGGCGTAAGGGTTCCGGGTCCTCAACGTTACGAGGGAGATCAAAGGACAAAAGAGGGGCGGGAAGATACCCGCCCCTCTCGCGATGAGCCTGGGGAAGGCTACCTCCCTATGATGTAGCGGTGGGGGTCCACCTCTTCCCGCAGGACCCGGAGCTCTTCCTCGGTGGGCTCGGGGGTCTCCTCCAGCTCCGGCGACACCAGGAGCTCGAAGCCGGTGTTCTCCTGCACGTCTTTGACCGTGAAGCCCTTGTGGACCGATTCGATCCGCATCCTCTTCGTCTCCGGGTCGAAGCCCATCACCGCCATGTTGGTTATCACCTTGTACGGCCCTGTGCCTGGCGCGAGCCCCGCCTTCTCCCGGGCACCCGGGCCATCCAGGTAGCCAGGGGTGGTTATGAAGTCCACCCTCTCGACGAAACGCCGGGAGTCCTGGGGGGTTATCACCATTATCCTCCAGGCGAAAGAACCGAAGTCGTTCGCCCCCCCGGAACCCGGGAACCGCACCTTGGGCTTGGACCAGTCGCCGATGACGGTGGAGTTGAGGTTGCCGTACATGTCTATCTGGGCGCCCCCCAGGAAACAGTAGTCCACCATGCCGCGCTGCATGGTCTCCATGACGTCGCACATGCCGCTAGCCATGATGGCCTTGTGGAAGGTGCGGGAATCGCCCACTGATATGGGCATGGTGGGAAGTATGGGCGCCACCCCGCCCGCCTCGAAGATTATCACCAGGTTGGGGGAGTGGGTCTTCTGGGCCAGCATGGCCGCGGCGCAGGGAGCGCCGGTGCCCACCGCCACTGCCGCCCCGTCCTCCAGGTACCTGGCGGCGGCGCATATCATCATCTCCATGGTGTTGTAATCCGCCATCCCCATCACCTCCTGTTGTTGAGGATCAGATGTTCCTGGGCCCGGAGCTGCATGATCCTCTCGATGCCACCGCACAGCTCCAGGTACTGGTTGAAGTCCTCCACCCCGTAGATGTATTTGTCCAGGAACTTCCGGAACTCATCGGGATCTTTCTCCGCAGTGAGCCATTGCCTGAGGTGTTCCTCGTCGGAGAAGTATTCGTAGGGCATGTTGCCCGGGTAGCTTCCGAAGGGCACCTCGCACACCGCGTCCACCAGGAAGTAGGGGATGACGGTGGAGGTCGGGTCCTGCCGGATCACCTCGTTGGGGACGATCCTTTCGGTGGTTATGATGAGCCGCTTGGCGGCCCTGGCCAGCTCCAGGTCTGCGACGGAGATGCCCTTGATGCGGCAGTTGCCGTACACGTCCGCCTCGTGGACGTGGATGGCCGCCACGTCGGGCCAGAGGGCTGGGTAGAGCACGAACAGCTTGCCCGTGAACGGGCAACGAGCCACCTTGGCAGCGCTGTTCTTGAAGGTGTCGGTCCCCATCAGGTTGCGACCCGGAAGGAAGGAGACCCCCATGGCGGCAGCCTTGATCCGCAGGGCCATGGCGTAGTTGCTCCACTCGCAGACCTCGACTTTGCCGCTCTCCATGTAACGCCGCGCGTTGGGGGAGAGCCCCCTTGCCTCCAGCCCGATTATGTAG
>JBBFMI010000198.1:0-4111 GCA_037478635.1 Candidatus Geothermincolales bacterium
AGAGGGATCAAAGCCGGATAGCGATGAAAAAAGGCGCCTCCCGGTGCTTCCCCAGGAGGGGGAAAGACCGGAGACAACAGACGGAGGTGATGGCATTGGCGCTCGATCCACAGGAGGTGTTCAAGGTCATGCAGTGCGCCTGGCGCAACGGGGTGCTGGACAAGTTCATGGTCATCCAGGGGGAGGCCCTGGAGGGGGTGATGGCCGACACGGGTATGAACATGGGGGACCTGCTCAACCGCTTAGACGAGGCCAGGCCGGAGACGGTGGCCAAGGTGGACCGCCTCCTGGACCGCGCAGGACCCCTGATGAAGTATTTGGACTCGGACCGCCTCATGGGGCTTGCCGCCCGCCTGCTCGACCTCGCCCCGGTGAGGAGGATGATGGTTGCTGGCATGCGCGCCCAGATGGCAAGGGCGGCCACCGGAGCCCCCCGCCCCTCCCTCAAGGAGCGGGTGCTGGCCCTGGCGGGACGGAGCGCGTGAGGGGGTGGGAGACATGCTTACGCCGGACATCAAGGAAAAACTCTCGGCCATCGTGGGGGAAGAGGACGTAATCGAGGACAAAGAGGTCCTCTCCACCTGGAGCTCGGGCGGGATGGTGGAGGGGGGAGAGCCCGCCCTCCTCGTGCGCCCGCGCTCCACCCCCGAGGTGCGCTCCCTGATCAAGCTCGCCCGGGCAGAAAAGCTCAACCTGGTCTTCTCCTCCTCCGCCCCGCCCCGGCTGCGGGGGGACTCGGTCCCTGAAGGCGAGGGGATCGTGGTGGACCTCTCGGGCATGGACAGGATCGTGAGGCTCGACCGCAGGAACAAGGTGGCCCTGATCGAGCCCGGGGTGACCTTCGAGCGCCTCATCCCTGAAGCGGAAAAGGCAGGCCTCAAGGTGCTTACGCCCCTGCGCCCCAAGGCGAAGAAATCCGTCCTGGCATCGGCCCTGGAGCGCGAGCCCATCATCGTCCCCAAGTACCACTGGGACATGACCGACCCCATGCTCTGCACCGAGCTCGTCTTCGGGTCAGGCGACCTCTTCCGCACCGGATCTGCCGCCGGCCCCGGCTCCTTAGAGCAGCAGTGGGCCGCCGGGGGGGCCCAGAAGAACCCCATGGGCCCGGCCCAGACCGACTTCGTGCGCGTGGTCCAGGGGGCCCAGGGCACCATGGCCGCGGTCACCTGGTGCACCTTGAAGCTGGAGGTAAAGCCCACCATACACAGGATCTGGTTCGTCCCCGACCGCAAGCTCTCCCGCCTCTCCGAGTTCACCTACCGCTCCCTGCGCCCCAAGCTCGGGGACGAGTGGCTCATCCTCAACTCCTACGCCCTGGCCGCCCTGCTCTCCGGAAGCGAGGGGGAGGCGGACGAGATCGCCGAAGCCCAGGCCCCCTGGACCTGCATCTACGGGGTCTCGGGGTACGAGTACCTGCCCGCAGAAAGGGTGGCCTACCAGGAGCGCGACCTCGCCCGCCACGCCCAGGCCTCTGGCGTGGTGCCCGCCCCCGAGGTTCCGGGATGCTCCTGGCGCAGGATGGAGCGCATCCTCTCCTCCCCCTCCCCGAATCCCTACTACAAGACCCTGCCCCGGGGGGACTTCCTGGACATCTTCTTCCTCTCCACCCTGGATAAGGTGCCCTCCTTCGTCTCCGTGATGGAGGAAGAGGCAAAGCGCTTCTCCTACCCCAAGGAAAGGATCGGGGTCTACCTCCAGCCCATCCAGCAGGGAAGGAACGTGCACGTAGAGTTCACCCTCTACTTCCGGCCCGCAGACCGCGAGGCCGCCCAGGAGCTCTTTACCTCCGCCTCGGCCGCCCTCTCCGCGGCGGGGGCCTTCTTCTCCCGCCCCTACGGGCCCTGGGCCGAGCTGGCCTATGCCCGCTGCCCCGACACCGTGGCCGCCTTGCGCAAGGTCAAGGGCATACTCGACCCCGACCACGTGCTCAACCGCGGCAAGCTGTGCTTTTCCGGGGAGGTGGTCAAGTGATGGGGCGCAGCAACCCCAACCTCCCTTTCCCTGCCCCCCAGGGGGCAAAGGGCCCCGAGCGCGGCAGGCCGTGCTCTGCGGAAGAGGTAGAAAGGACGGCTCCGGAGACGCATAGCGAGGAGGTGGTCTAGATGGCGCTTTCGGACTACAAGCGCGACATGGAGGGCTGCTCCCGCTGCTCCTCCTGCAAGTGGGTGCCCTACAACCAGATCAAGAGCTGGCGCTTCGCCAAGAACTGCCCCTCCATATGCCGCTACAACTTCCACGCTTACTCCGGCTCGGGGAGGATGATCATCGGCAACTCCATCCTGGAGGGGAGATCCGAGCTCAACGAGGCGGTGGCGGAGATCATCTACCGCTGCCAGCTCTGCGGGGCCTGCGACACCGCCTGCAAGGTCTACCGCGACGACATCGACTTGACCGAGGTGCTGCTCGAGCTGCGGGCCTACTGCGTGGAGCAGGGCGAGCTCTTAGTGGAGCACATGGCCGTAATCGACGCACTCAAGCGGGAGGACAACGTGCTGGGCGAGCCCAAGGCCAAGCGCGGGGAGTGGGCGCAGGGCCTCCCCGTAAAGGACATCAACTCCGAGCGCTGCGAGGTGCTCTTCCACGCCGGCTGCCGCTACTCCTACGACCCCGACTTGCGGGACACGGTGAGGTCCGCGGTCCAGCTCCTGCTCTCGGCCGGGGTGGAGGTGGGCATCGCGGGGGCCGAGGAGTCCTGCTGCGGGGGAAGGGCATACGAGCTCGGCTACCGCGGCGAGGCCGCCAACTACGCCGACGACCTCGTCTCCAGGGCCAAGGCCTCCGGGGCCAGCACCCTGGTCACCCCCTGCGCCGACGGCTACGCCCACCTGCGCTTCCTCTACCCCCGCATGGGAAAGGAGCTCCCCTGCGAGGTGCTGCATATCACCCAGTACTTGGAGAGGCTTATCTCCTCGGGCAGGCTCAGGCTGAAGGAGTCGATCCCCCTCCTTTTCACCTACCACGACCCCTGCCACCTGGGCAGGATGGGGGAGCCCTTCCTCTCCGACTGGAGCGGGGACAAGCTGGAGCGCCCCATGAGCTTAAAGCGCGCGGGGCGCAAGGGGATCTACGAGGAGCCCCGCGCCCTCATCGGTGCCCTGCCCGGGGCCTCCCTCACCGAGATGGAGCGCATCCGGGAGTACGCCTGGTGCTGCGGGGCGGGGGGAGGGGTCATGGAGGCCTTCCCCGACTTCGCGACCTGGACCGCCACCGAGAGGCTGGAGGAGGCCCTGGCGTCCGGGGCCGAGGCCCTGGCCACCGCCTGCCCCTGGTGCGTGAGGGCCTTCCGAGACGCCGCCTCCGAGTCCGGAATCGACCTGCCCGTGTACGACTTGATCGACCTGGTGGCGCTCGCCGCCGGGGTGAGCGTGCCGGCCTCTACGTAGGAAAGGCGGTTCCCATGGCGGTTCTCGTGGAGGAAAGACCGCGGGCGCTCCCCAAGCCGCCTGCTCCCCGCCGGGGCGACGAGCCCCATGGCGCGGGATGGGCGTGCGGCGCGGGTTTGCGAGCTCTCGCGCCCGTTTACGGTCTTGGAGGGGTGCGGTTGGAAAACGGAGACACGATGGGGATGGCCTGCGGCGAGAGAACACGATTTTTCCGCTTGGAATGCAAATACGGCGTGAGCAGGGAAGGGAGGAGCAGGTCTAGATGAAAGATATATGGTATAAACTGGCAACTTACTGTCTGCCCCTCAGGGGGGTGCGGTGATATGTGCGCGCTGGAGACGACTTACGTGCTGAGCGACGAGGCCTACCGCGACCTCGAGGAAGCGGTGGGTGCGGAGAACGTCAGCCGCGAGCCCGGGGTCCTGGACGGATACGCCTGGCAACCCACCAACAACGACCATCCCACGGAGCGCTGGGTGAAGCGTCCCGTGGCGGTGGCGCTGCCCGCCTCCACCGAGGAGGTGCAGGCGGTGGTGCGCGCCTGCAACAAGCACGGCCTGCGTTTCAAGGCCTTCTCCACCGGCTGGGGCGTGTGGTGCGGCCCCACCTACGACAACGTGGTGCAGGTGGACCTCCGCCGCATGAACCGCATCCTGGAGATAGATGCGGCAAACAGCGCGGCGCACGTCCAGGCCGGCGTCGTCACCGCCGACCTGCAAGCCGAG
>JBBFMI010000199.1:0-4074 GCA_037478635.1 Candidatus Geothermincolales bacterium
GGAGTGGGACTCTCGGGGGGCCTGTGCGGGGCGCTGGCTACCGCCCTGGGATGCCTGGGGCTGGCGCTGGGAAACGACCCCGAGGGGAACGTCTTCCACAACCTGGCTTTCTTTGCCCGGGGTCACTTCAACCTGTACCTTGGAAGGGCGGAAGATGAGCAATGGTCCATGGGAAGCGGGCTGGTGGACGCTTTCCGGGAGAGATTCGGATCCCTGGAGTGCGCCGAGCTTACCGGGAGGGAATTCGGGTCCGGGAGCGATCTCTTGGATCACCTGGAAAGTTCTACCATATGCGGTGAGATACGCGGATGGTGTGCCGAGAAAACCCTGGAACTGCTCGAAGGACTGAGGGATAGGGGGAGGATCGGGACCGCGGCCTGACCCATCCTCTTCCGCCTGATGGATAGAGGGGGAAAAGCAATGACGGTAGCCGTGGTGAGGGCGGAAGGCCCCCGGGACCTGGCGAGGGCGCTGGAACTCCTGGGGGGCATGGAAAATTATGTAAAAAAAGGGGAGAGGATCCTGGTCAAGCCAAACATCTGCGCTGGCAGACCGAGCTCCACCGGGACCGTCACCGACCCCGAGCTGGTGGCGGAGATATGCCGCCTGGTGAAGGAGGCCGGCGCTGAGCCGGTGGTGGGGGAGAGCCCGATCCATCCTTTCCGATCGGCCAGGGTCTTCAAGAGGGCCGGCTACGGTGATTTCGAGGAGCGGTACGGTTTTCCCCTGCTGGACCTGGATGGGTCCGAGGCGGTGGCGGTAAGGGTGCCCAGGGGCAAGGTGCTGCGGGAGGTAAGGGTGGCGAAGCCGGTCCTGGAGTGCCAGGGGATAATAAACGTCCCCGTCCTGAAAACCCACCTGCAGACCATAGTCACCCTCGGGCTCAAGAACCTCAAGGGGTTGGTCCCCGGGGAGGACAAGGTGGGCGTCCACGTGAGGGGGCTGGACGAGGGCATCGTGGACCTCAATACCCTTTTCCCCTCCCGCCTGGTGGTGGTGGACGCCCTGGTGGGGATGGAGGGCGAGCTGGGCCCCACCAACGGTCGCCCGGTGGAGCTGGGCCTGCTGGTGGTCGGGGACAACGTGGTGGAGGTGGACGCCACCTGTTGTCGGATCATAGGGCTTGACCCCCGCCGGGTTCCCCACATAAGGAGGGCAGAGGAGAGGGGCATCGGGAGGACCCAGGGATTCCGGGTCCTGGGAGAAGACCCGGAGAGGGTGAAGAGGCAGTTCGACCTCCCGGATCACCCGGAGCTCAACAAGTTCATGATCACCTCCGTGTTGCTCCACATCTATCACTACTTGAGAAGGCCGCTGGACTTGTTATCGGGCCGCGGTCGGGGCCCTCGCCCGGAGGGCAGGGTGGGCCTGAAAGCGGAACTCTGCGATGGCTGCGCCGTCTGCGAACGCGCCTGCCCGGTGAGCGCCGTGACCATGGCGGATTCGAGGCCCGCTATCGACGGATCCGCTTGCATCCTGTGCTTCTGCTGCGCGGAGGCCTGTCCCCGGGGAGCCTTGTACAGGGCCCGGACATGAGGTGGCGGGCGAAGGAGTGGCAAGGGAGGTAAATTGAAGCTCGACCCCAGGGCCTACAGGGCTATATATACCAGGGAAGAGAACCACTGGTGGTTCGTGGGCAGGAGGAAGATCCTGGCAAGCCTGCTCGCGCCCCATGCTGCCCGGGGCAACGGATGGAAGATACTGGATGTTGGTTGCGGCACGGGAGGTAACTTCCCGTTCCTGGGGCGTTTCGGCCAGGTGGAGGGCTGCGATTATTCCGAGGAAGCCCTCCGTTACTGCCGGCTGAGGGGCCTGGAGAACGTGCGCCAGGCGGACGTGTGCGACCTCCCGTACCCGGACCGTTCCTTCCACCTGGTGACCTGCCTGGACGTGATAGAGCACATCCGCCTGGACCACTGCGCCTTCCGGGAGCTCAACCGGGTGCTGGTCGACGGCGGGCTGCTGCTGGTGACCCTGCCGGCCATGCCCGAGCTCTACAGCGATTTCGATTGCCTGGCTGGACACCTTCGCCGGTACACCCGGGAGGAGGTGGGGAGGCTCCTCGATCGGAGCGGTTTTGAGAAAATGAGGATCACCTGTTACACCTTCCTTGCCCACCCGGTGGTGAAGCTCTACATAAAACTGGGGGACTTCACCGGCGGGCGCGCCAGGTACACCCACGGGATGGACACCCTCATCCCGGGGTCCAACGCCGTGCTCAAGGGCTTGATGTCCCTGGAATCGCTCCTGGTCTCCCGCTTCGACCTTCCGCTCGGGGCCTCCCTGGCTGTACTCGCGAGGAAGGTGAGGCACTTCTCCCGGGACGAGACGTAAACGGTGAGATCGGGACATGAGGCCGAAGGGACGGCCCAGTGAGGAGGGTTGAATACGACCCCGGGGCATGTCTTTCGGGCCACCGAAGGCATCGAGTTTTTCGCCCAAAGTGATCCCCTCCCCGACAACTCCCCTTTTTTCTCGTGCTTTGCGTTTTCAAGGCCTAGCCGTTAGAATATGAAAAAGTCATAAGTGTTAATTACCAGTTAAGGCATTTACACCGGCCGCCGCCGGTAATAGGATATGTTCGTAAGGGCTGCGAGTCTCGTGCGGACCAATCCCCGAGGAGGTGCTTCGGTCCTTGACGGAGAAGGAGGGATGAGATGGAAGAGGTCAAGCAGTTCTTCAACCCCACGGTCCCCCTGGATTTCCAATACAACAACCGGGTGGGGCCCTGCATCCAGAAGCTCCTGGACGGTTTCGGGGAGAGGAAGATCTTCGGTTCCCGGTGCCCCTCCTGCGGAAAGGTGGTGGTGCCCCCCAGGACCATCTGCGGGGCCTGCAACGCCAGGATGGAGGATTTTGTCGAGGTCGCCCAGGAGGGGACCCTGAGGAGCTTCACGGTGGGCCACGTCTACCTGGAGAAAGGCCAGCTCAAGAGGGCGGAATCCCCTTACGTGCTCGGCCTGGTGGAGCTGGACGGGGTCGATTCCCTGCTCCTGGCCCGGATATCCGGGGTGGAGCCTTCCGAGGTGAGGGAAGGCATGAGGGTCAGGGCGGTCTGGAAGGAGCAGGTCCAGGGAGATTACTCCGACCTGGACCATTTTCGTCCCGCTTAACTCTTAGGGGGTGATATGGATGGCGGAAAAGGTGGCCGTGGTCGGCTTCAAGTTTGCCTGCGCTCCCGACCTCAACACCACGCGCGAGAGGCTGGTCTTCGACCTGACGCGGGGACTCTTCGACGACCTGGGGATAGACCGGCACGCGGTGGACACCTTCATCATGTGCTCCAACGACTTCATCGACGGGAGGACCATCTCTACCGTGTTCCTGGACGCGCCGGCCGGAGCGTACCTCAAGGACGAGACCAAGGTGGAGATGGAGGGCATCCATGCCGTCATGTACGGCTGGATGAGGATCCTCTCCGGGCAGTACGACACCGCTCTGGTGGTGAGCCTCGGCCTTACCGGCTCCCAGGCCAGTCCCTTCCTTCATATCCAGTACACCTTGAGCCCCGCTTACGACCGGCAGGTGGGACTTTTGAACGAGCTCTCGGGGGCCGCCCTGCAGGCCCGTGACTACCTCGCGAGCCGCGGCTATTCCGAGGAGCTTCTTGACCTGGTGGCGGCCAAGGACCTGGAGCTTGCTGCCAAAAACCCCCGCCAGTGCCGGAGGATAGAAGGCGTGGACGCGGGTAAGGTGAGGAGCTCCGAGTACTATTACGAGCCCCTGAGGGAGTTGCACTGCTACCCGCCGACGGACGCCGGGTGCGTGGTGCTCCTGGCCTCGGAGAAAAGGGCAACCGAGCTCACCGACAAGCCGGTATGGATACGGGGCGCCGGGTCCAGCATCGAGACATCCTTTTTCGGCGAGAGGGACCTGTCCCGTTCCATCTCGGCGGCGGAGGCCGCGAAGAGGGCCTTGTCCCTGGCGGGGATATCGGATCCATCCAGGGAGATAGATTTCGCCGAGATCAGCGCTCTCTTTGCCCACCAGGAGCCGCTCCTGGCGGAGTCCATGGGGTTAATCCCGGAGGGCGAAGGGGAGAAGGCCTACCGGGATGGTACCACCGGCCTCGAG
>JBBFMI010000200.1:0-4062 GCA_037478635.1 Candidatus Geothermincolales bacterium
TGCTCGATGCGAATGCCTTCGCCCGGATGAAGGACGGGGTGTACCTGGTCGATGCGGCGCGGGGCGGCATTGTGGACGAAAAAGCCCTGGTGGAGGTGCTGAACGAGGGGCACCTGTGGGGGGCCGGGCTGGACGTGTTCTCCCGCGAGCCGGTGGACCCGGAGAACCCCCTCCTGCGCCTCCCCAACGTGGTGCTCACCCCCCACACGGCCGGCGGGACCAACGAGAGCCGGGTCCGCATGATACAGGTGACGGTGGAGAACGTGAGGAGGGTGCTTTCGGGCGAAAAACCCCTGTACGTGGTGAACGGGGTGGAATAGGGAGGATACGAGGGAAAGAAGAGGCGCCTCCGCGCGGATCTCCACCCGGGAGCCTGGCCTTGCGGAGGGCACGAGGTGCACGGTGGATCCCTCCTTGCTGGCCGTGGGCTTTGTGAGCCGATCTGGAGGGGTGGACGGAAAATGCACGGGGTTTCCTTTGCCCGACACAACATCCCCGCATGGTCGGGAAAGAACGGCGTGGACTCGGGTTCGAGGCGCAGGAGGTACAGGGACTCGCTTTTCGGATGTTTGGAGGCCACGGGCAAGACTTGAAGTCCCTTCTCCTGACCTCTGGATCGCGGGGGATGGCTTGGGGGGAGATCGTCGGCAAGGTAAAAGAACCTTTGTCCCTTGGGTTTAAACGGGCCCATCGTGGCGAGAATATGGAGTCGGCGACCTGCCCAGGGAGGTGATAGGGATGGATTGCGCCCACGTGGTGGCCGAGGCCCTGGTGGCCATGGGCGTCCCGCGGGTATACGGCGTATGCGGGACGTCCAACGTAGCCTTCCTCGATGCCCTCTACGATTACCGGGACCTGGTGCGTTACATATCCTGCCGGCACGAGCAGGTGGCTGCCAGCATGGCCGACGCGGAGGGAAGGCTTACCGGCAGGCCCGGGGTGGCGCTGACCCATTCGGGCCCCGGGACCCTCAACGCCCTCATATCGGTGGCCAACGCGCACAAGGATTGCAGCCCCATGATATTGATCTCAGGCGCGGTTAAGAGGAAGCTCCGAGGCACGGACGGGATGCTGGAGGCCGATCATCCGGGGATCTTCCGCTCCCTGTGCAGGGCCGTTCTCAGGATAGACAGGGCTGAGGATGCGGTCGGGGTCATGGAGGAGGCTTACCGCCGGGCGGTCTCCGGGCCGCGGGGCCCGGTGCTGGTGGAAGTTCCGGAGGATGTCTGGAAGGAGGAGGCCGGTGAGGGCGTTTCTTTCTCCTTCGCCCGGGAGGAGCCGCCCCCCTGTCCCCCGGAACTGGTCGACGCGGTCGCGCGGAGGGCGAAGGACGCTTCCCGCCCGGTCATCCTGGCCGGGGGAGGCGTTGCCGCTTCCGGAGCCTCCTCCCTGTTGGAGGAGTTGGCGAGGAGACTCTGGGCCCCGGTGATCACCACCGGGAACGGGCGGGGCGTTGTGCCGGAGGACCATCCTCTCTGCCTGGGAAGGGTCGGTTTCGGGGGAGGGAATACCGCCGCCGACGCTGCCCTTTCCGAGGCCGACCTGGTGCTGGGGGTCGGCTGCACCCTGTCGGACGCCGTGACGTACGAGTACACGTTGCCGGTGAGGGGCGAAGTGATCCTGGTGAACGTGGACCCGGAGGCGGCAAAGCGCTCCCTTTATCCCGTGAGCACGGTCGTCCAGGCGGACGCGGGGGAGTTCCTCCGGGCTTGTCTCGAGCAGTTGGGCGGTTGGAGTCCACCCGCCCGAGATGAATGGTGGGGTTTCCTCGAGGGGAAACGGAAGGAGTGGAAGGACCTACTGCGGACATCGTCCTGCTCTGACCGTGTGCCCCTCTCCGGGGGTAGGGTCGTGTCGGAGCTCGCCCGATTGCTCCCGCCCAGGAGGGTGATCACCGCGGGCATGGGGACCCACGTGCTCTACGCCATCGATTTCTTGCCCTGCCTGGAGCCATTTTCCTACCTGTCCGCCGCCAATTTCGGGGCCATGGGGTTCGGGATGCCGGCCGCCATGGCCGCGGCCCTGGTCTATCCCGACAGGCCGGTGGTGGCGATCCTGGGGGATGGCGAGTTCATGATGACCCTGCAGGACCTGGAGACGGCCTGCCGGGAGAAGATACCGGTGAAGATCCTGGTCATGAACGACTGCATGTACCGGGTCCTCAACCTCCGCCAGAGGTTACAGTTCGGGGGGAGGGTGCTGGGAACCTGTCACGGCAACCCGGACTTCGCCGTTCTCGCCCGGTCGTTCGGGGCCGAGGGCCATACCCTGCGGGAACCCGGGGAGATCGTCCCGGTGCTGGAGAGGATGCTCGCGAGTCCCAACCCGGTGGTGGTGGACGTGATCATCGACCCGGATGACCTTCCGCCGACCGACCTGGAGGCCACCCTAAGGATGAGCCAGGGCTGACCGGCTAATTCATGGCTGGCACCTTGTGGGCCGGGAAGTCAACCGTGAAATGGTCAATCGCAGGGGTCATCGTCGGATTTCAAGGGTGCCCCGATCACCGGGCATCGTTAAAGCCTAATGCGATTCCCGGAAAAGCGATGGATCTCGATCAAACCGGGACGGGATGGCCAAGGGCGCAGGAAGAGAGGAAAAACCATCTCGCCATGGCCCGGGTGATCATGGGCTTTCAGGTTCGCCGATCAGGATTGCCTAGGGGTATGGCCGAAGAGAACCGCTCGAGGTTCCGCCTGCCTTTTCCTCCTCGAACCCCTGTTCTCAGAAAGGATGGAACGGCATTGAACGGCTTGATCTCCCTGTCTCGGATATCGCCGTTGCTTGCAAGTGTAAAATGAATTACACGCCTTTTCAGTGTAAGGTGATCCGGGTGAGGACTGACGGACCAGGTCTCGATGTTCATCCGCGTCGGGGTAACGTGGCGGGTATGTCCGGGCGGATGAAGACCGCCGCTTCGGAAGGGCGTGGTTGCCGGGATATGTCTCGCGGGAAAGTGGTTCTGGGGATGGAGGTGCCGGCTTGGGACACGCCGGTGTTTTCGAGGTGAGAAGCTCGTCCCGGACTCAGTTCCTGGACATCACCTCGCAGGTGGAACGGGAGGTGAGAGCCTCGGGGATAGAGCGGGGATTGTGCCTGGTCTACGTTCCCCACACCACCGCCGGGGTGACCATCAACGAGAACGCCGATCCTGCCGTGGTGGACGACATCGTCAGGTTTCTCGAGAGGTTGGTTCCGAGGTCCGGGGATTACCGTCATGCCGAGGGCAATTCCGACGCTCACATCAAGGCCAGCATCATGGGGTTTTCCCAGACCGTCCCGGTGATCGGCGGGAGGTTGGCCCTGGGTACCTGGCAGGGCATATTCCTCTGCGAGTTCGACGGGCCCAGGCGTCGCAGGGTGCACGTGATGGTGACGGAATCAGGCTGAGCTGAGCGGCAACCAGGTGGGAGGTTCCATGCTCATGGACGAATCCTTGGTGGAAACGCCGTTGATTACCTTCACCAGCGATTTCGGCCTCTCCGAGGAGTGGGTGGGAGTGGTTAAGGGGGTAATTTATTCCATAAACCCGAGGGCCAAGGTGATCGACATCACCCACGAGATACCCCCCATGGACATCGGCAAGGGGGCCTTCGTGCTGGCGGCGGCCCTGCCCCACATGCCGGTGGCCGTGCACCTGGCGGTGGTGGATCCGGGAGTGGGCACTTCCCGGGGAGCCCTGGTGCTGGAGGCGGAGAGGGGGGACCTGCTGGTGGGCCCGGACAACGGCTTGCTCCTCCCGGCGGTGCGCCGCCTGGGAGGGCTCCGTCGTTGCTTCTTCATCGAGAACCCGGCCTTCTTCCGCCAGCCCGTGCACCCCACCTTCCACGGCCGCGACATCTTCGGGCCGGTGGCCGCCCATCTCTCCCTGGGGCTTCCCCTGGAGAAGTTGGGAAGGTATGCCGATGCGGATGGGTTGGTGGAGCCTCCCTGGGGCGAGGCGAAGAGGGGGAAGGGGGCCGTTTACGCCCAGGTGGTGGACATCGACCGTTTCGGGACCCTGCGCCTGAACGCCCTGCCGGAGGACCTGGAGGCGGTGGGGGCGCAGAAGGGAGACCACTT
>JBBFMI010000201.1:0-4036 GCA_037478635.1 Candidatus Geothermincolales bacterium
GGGGGGATAGACCCCGCTGATATCGTGGCCGTGGGAATCACCAACCAGAGGGAGACCTCGGTCATATGGGACCGGGAGACGGGAAGGCCGGCGAGGAAGGCCATAGTTTGGCAATGCCGTCGCAGCGCGGACATATGCCGGGAGCTCAAGGAAAGAGGCCACCAGGAACAATTCCACCGGAAGACCGGCCTCCTGCTCGACCCCTATTTTTCCGGCACCAAGCTATCCTGGGTGATGGAGCACGAACCCGAGATAGCTCGCAGGGCGGAGAGGGGGGAGCTCGCCTTCGGCACGGTGGATTCCTGGTTGCTCTACCGCATGACGGGCGGCCGCTGCCATGCCACCGACGCCTCCAACGCCAGCCGCACCCTCCTGTTCAACCTGCACGACCTATCGTGGGACGCCGAGCTCGCCGACATACTGGGGGTCCCCCTTTCTATGTTGCCCGAGGTCAGGGATTCCAGCGGGACCTTCGGGGTCACCGATCCCGATGCCTTCCTGGGCATCGAGGCCCCGGTGGCGGGCATCGCCGGCGACCAGCAGGCCGCCCTGTTCGGCCAGGCCTGCTTCCAGGCCGGCATGACCAAGAACACTTACGGGACCGGCAGCTTCGTGCTGATGAACATAGGGGAAAAGCCGGTCCTCTCCCAGAGGGGACTTCTCACCACCGTCGCCTGGAGCATGGACGGTCGGGTCACCTATGCCCTGGAGGGCTCCATATTCGTCACCGGCGCCGCCATCAACTGGCTCCGGGACGGCCTGGGCATCATCCAAGAGGCCCGGGAGATGGAGCCCCTGGCCAGGAGCGTGGAGAGCAGCGAGGGGGTGTACTTCGTCCCCGCCTTCGTGGGACTCGGCGCCCCCTACTGGGACCCCTCGGCCAGGGCGTTGATGATAGGCATGACCCGGGGCACGGGCAGGGGTCATATCGCCCGGGCGGTCATCGAGTCCATGGCCCTGCAGACCGCCGACATCATAGGGCTGATGACGGAGGAGACCGGCATACCCATAAGGGAGCTCCGGGTGGACGGGGGAGCCAGCGTGATGGACCTCCTCCTGGAGTACCAGGCCGACCTGCTGGGCGTACCCGTGGTACGGCCGGTGGTCAAGGAGACCACTTCCCTCGGGGCGGCCCTGCTCGCCGGCCTGGCGGTGGGTTTCTGGAAGGACCTGGAGGAGATCTCCTCCACCTGGGAGGCGGACAGGAGGGTGGATCCCCGCCCCGAGAGACGCCAGGAGATGGAAACCCTGAGAAAGGGCTGGAGGAGGGCCGTGGAACGCTGCCTCGGTTGGCTGGAAGAGGGCTGCTGAGGGGACGAGGCTACAGGGGTCTGACCGGATGACAGGCCCTCCTTGCCAGGCGGGGAAACCCTCGAGGGGGGCATCCCCCGGCAGGTCTTCGATTCCCAAAGCCCTCCCGGGTGCGGGTCCCTAAGGTAACCGGGGGGCCGGGCAGCGCGGGCTACGTAGTAGGCACCATGCGCGACAACATGCCCTCTACGAGGGACGGGCACGGCAGGACACTGTAACCCAGGGCCTTAACGATCTTCAGCGGGAACAATGACCTTCAAGGGGCGAAAGGGGGTAGAGATGGCCGAGGTGATGAAAGGAGCGGAACCCTTCTTCTTCGACGGCGGAGAGGTAGGGGTGCTGGTCCTCCACGGCTTCACCGGCACCACTCAGAGCGTCCGCCCGCTGGGGGAGGGCCTGGCGGCGGAGGGCTTCACGGTGCTCGGACCACGCCTGCCAGGCCACGGTACGGACATCCAGGACCTGTCGACCAGGTCTTGGACGGAATGGGCCGCCGAGGCGGAAAGGGGGCTCAAAGTCTTGAGGGAAAGGTGCTCCCGGGTCTTCGTGACGGGACTTTCCATGGGGGGCACCCTCACCCTCTACCTGGGGGAGCGATATCCGGATGAAGTGGCGGGACTAATGCCCATAAACGCGGCGGTGGACATGAAGAACCCCTTCTTTACCTGACGCCGATAATGAAATACCTGATCAAGACGGTCCCGGGGGTGGGGAGCGACATCAAGGACCCCTCCCAGAAGGAGCTCTGCTACGACCGGGTACCGGTCAGGGCGGCCCACGAGCTGCTCAAGCTCACCCGCCTGGTAAAAGCCGACCTCTCCCGGGTGAACGCCCCCATCCTCATCTTCGTCTCCAAGCAGGACCACGTGGTGCCTCCCTCCAACGGTCCCCTGATCCTGGAGCGGGTATCCTCCCGGGGAAAGGAGCTGGTTTGGCTGGAGAACTCCTACCACGTGGCCACCCTGGACTATGACGGGGAGGAGATCATCCGGCGCTGCGTCCAGTTCATCCGCGAGCACGCCGGATAGCCGAACCGGGGGGCAAGCGCTCTGACCCCGGGCAAACGGGTCCCTGGACAAAAGCGCCTGGCTGGGACGGGGAAGGTGCCTCTTTTGCTCCTGCCTGAGAGCGAAGGGCAGTGGCTAAAGCAGGTCGTTCACCAGGCGGCATACGTTGGGGTCCTCCCGTCATCACCACTCACACCCTATCGGTGGTCACTTTTCCGCCCCCTGATCCCTGCTCATTCCAGGGCTTCACAGGCGGATGTCAACATAATCGAACTGAGACCGAGACAACCTTGGGGACGATGGCCCTTGAAGGCCTCGAAAGAAGCGGGGCATCACGATAACCCCGGCTTTTAAAGGTTTATCGCTGGTCGACCTCTCATCCCGGCACTGCTGAATGTACGACCGCCAACCGACCGATCAAAAGCCGTTCTGCCAGTGGCGATAACGAGGCCTACTTCACCGGCACCCGCCCACGAGCCTCAGCCAGCCCGGAGCTCCACCCGGGAAAATGGGCGGACCGGTTCAACTCCCCCTCAAGGTCCCCCCGAAGACCATCCAGGCCAGGAAGGACTTGGCCGTCAAGCTGAGGAGGATGTAGACCCGTTCCCCGAAGAGGTAGTCGCGCCACGGTCCCACCTTGCGGTACTGCAGCACCATGTTCAGGGCGAATACGTTGAACAGCACGAAGAGTATGGGAAGGGTGAAGTAGACGAAGGTGGGGACCTTCACCACCGGGTCGGCCAGGGCTCCGAAGAAGTAAACCGCCACCACCACCCAGGGCACTATCCCCGCCAGGCATCCGAAGTAGAAGGGGAGCCAGTCCAGCTTCTCCGTATACTGGTTCATCAGCTCCATGAGCCACCCGAAAAGGATCATGCAGGCATTCAGGAAGAAGATGAGCACCAGGGCCCCGAGCTCGAAGATCCCGGAGAGCATGGCTATGAGGACGATCATGAGGCTGGCGCTCAGGGAGTATTCCATCCAGCGGGCGGGGTTCATGCCCCGGGAAAGGTTCGCCCTGTACCAATCGAATATGCCGGGAAGGACCAGCAGGAAATGGGCCAGGGCGCTCAAGAACAGGAAAGCGGCCACCAGAGGGCCGATGCGCAGCCTGACCAGGACCTCCGGATAGCGAGGTTGGTCCAGGGGACCCCCTCCCCTCAGGAACGCGGTGGTCACCGGAAGCGAGTAATCGTTGCTGAGCGCCAGCATGAGTATCCCCTGCAGACAGTGCAGGACGGCCATCACGGCGTTGAAGCGCCGTATGCCCGAAAAGACCTTCTCGCTTTCTTTTTCCAAGGCGAGACCTCCTTTTCCCGTTTCGTGGCCGAGACCGACGGGCCATCCGCGCCTTAGCCCGTCCTGCTAAGGCTTTTCACCTCCCATCGGTCAGCCACCCAGCCTCCAAGCGGAATAACCCCGATGCCAAGATTTTTCTCCATATATTCCCAACCCCCAGGCGAACGAAACTGCCCTCACGCAAGAAGGCCTTGATCCAGGCGCGGACCTGCTCGGCGCAGCAAAAGGCGCCAGTGGGAACCCAACGCGCCTCGTGAAACCCGCCAGGTAATCCCGCCCGGTCTTAGAAAAACCCGGAGCGGGTTAACAGCCCACATTGATTCTTTTCCCCGCCCCGGGATTATCCTATAGGGGAACGTGGAAGGGAGAATCCCCGGCGGGATCAGCAGGCTGAATGAGGGAATCAGGCGACCGGATCG